>JAJCZW010000020.1 GCA_029262155.1 Gemmatimonadota bacterium | reverse complement strand
GGAGGGATGCAGGCATTCGAATGGGCGGTGCGATACCCGGACATGGTCCGCGTTGTGGTCCCCATCGCGGCAACACCACGCCCCGGGCCGTTCGATCGCGTCACGTGGGAAGCGTACATGCAGTTGGTCGATCTCGCCCGGGAGGGCGAAACGGATCGCGCGTTGGCCATCCTGAGTCTGCTGGAGTACCTGCGGGCCCGAAGCCCCGCGTTTGTCACCGAACGGGTACCGTACGACAGCATTCCCGGGTTGCTGGATCAATTGGTCTCGGATCGTTTGACACCAGAGCAGTTGCTCGATCAGCCCGCGCAGGCACGGGCCATACTGACCTTCGACGTCGCACGGAACGACGGTCATTCATTGGCGCAGGCGGCCAAACGCATCACGGCTCGGACATTGATCGTCTCCACCTCATCGGATCACACGGTGACACCGGGTCCATCGGTTGCGATAGCGAGCCTCATCCCTGGCGCCGAGCTTTTACTCCTCGAGAACAACTGCGGGCATATCGGAGCCAACTGTGAGATACGGCGGGTTATTGCCGCTGTGGAAGCGGTGTTGTCGGGTCGTCCCGCAACGCCGAACCAATGAAGTGGTAGCGGCGATTAGGGGGAACGCAGTTCAAGAACCCGCCCGGGTCGACTGACCTAGCGGATTCGCGTCGCGTCGACTCGCATCACCACCGTCCACGTCGTCCCACCATCTTGGGAGTACTCACTTCGCCAACGGAACCGGTTTGCGTCGATATCCGAAAACACGACTCGTTGCCGCCCGACGGCGGATTCAGTCCCCGGATCAGACATGACGATATCTCCGCCGATCGTGTGTCCAGTAAAGACCCCAAAATCCGCACCGGGTCCGGCACCTCCACCGTTGGTCATCCAAGCAACCTGCCACGTGTTGCGCCCGCGATCGAACACCCGTATCGCCGACAGCATGTACGGTCGTCCGAGACCCTCCAGGTAGCTCGGCAGGGACTGGGCGTCCTGATACCAAAGATCGGTGGTCGCGAAGCCGCCAAGCGTCCATTGCCAGACCCAGAGGGCCGCCGGCTCCCGCCGCCAAGTTCCTGTCTCGGTGAGCACCTCTTGCTGGGCGCGCCACACCCCGACAAGTCGGCCGAACTGATCGATCTCCACCGGTGCCCCCGCGTGACGCGCACCAACCCCGTCCGGCCCGAGGAACGCCCGGATAACCGAGTCTTCGGCCCCGTGCAAACCCGTCCACCCCTCGATCGGAATTCCCGACTCCATTCGGGTCCAATGATCCCGCGTCAGTTCACGCCAACTGGAGTCTGTCCGCATAGAGGTGATCGACGTAAAGCGCCCCCGAATCACCGGTCCGAATACGTCGCGGATCCGGACAGCGGGACCCTGTGGCCCCCAACCGTCGTATTCCGTTGCGAGCGAGTCCAGGGAGACCGTTACCACTCCTTGAGCCGATCGCCCATCGACACTGTGCCCAGTGTAGCCTACCACACCGTCGCGACGATCTGCCGCCTTGAATCCTCTCCACAGCAGGTCCGTTTCGCCGTTCGCGAACGACTGGCGAATCACCATTTCGGCGACGGTCTCGCTCCGATCCAGCCAGGTCAAGTCGTAGAGGAAGCGTGCCAATCGGCCCTGAGTCTGGTGCCCCTCCGACTCCCAGTGCCCGATGTACTGCCGCAGGATATCGACGACCGGCTCATGCTGCGCGGCAGCCGAGGGCACCTTTGCCGAGAGCAGGCAGAGCAACGCTAGTGTTGCCCGGGCCGTAGGCAACAAGCGGAGAGATCGGGGCATGGATTTTCTTCCACCGGTCGAACGAATTCGCATTCGCAACGGAGCCTCCATTTCATCTGTTCGTTTCGTTTCGGGGTTCTACGACCCCGGCGTGCCGTGGAGGTAGAGAAGAATCACTCCGAGAGAGTCCCACAGTCCATGGACGAGGATGACCGGCCAGAGGCGCCTCTTCGCCAGTAGGACGAAAGCTCCGTACACCAGCGCCGTGAGGGTGCCGGAGACAGCGCCGGTTAGCCCCACATATGCATGGCCGAGGCCGAAGATCAACGCTTGTACCGTCACCGCAATGACCCACCCCACCCGGCGTCCACCCAGCAGCATCCCAATGCGGTTCATCAGGTAGCCCCGGAACACGAGTTCCTCGGCAAACCCACCGACCAACCAAGCGATCACCAGCCACAGTGCCAACGCCGGCAGGCTGCCCTCGATGTGCGCAAAGAAGGCGTGATCTGGCGCCGGGAGCTGTAGGCCCACACGGATTGCATCGCTAACCGGCTGCAGGATAAACAGCTTGACGGCAAGCAGTGCGACACTCATAGCCGCGAGCGTCCACCAGCTCGGCCACCGGACGAGTCCGAAGTCGGACCAGCGCTCCCCACGTCGGTGCAGCATGATCGTGATCAGGACTAGGAACCCCACGGTGCGGAGCGGCTCCGGTCCAGTGGCCGGCAGACCGAGCGCCGGATACACCACCCCGGCGAATACGGCCGTCATCACGAGACCGAACCCCAGGAGTACCCCTAACTCACGTGCGAACAGTCTCCACGTAAGACCCTGCGGCCCAGATGGCCCCCAGAGTAGCCGGCCCAACCGCCGGAGACGCCACCGCTCTACGGCGTCTTGCATCAAGGTCCTTTCATCTGTCCGAATCCTGTCATATCTAGGGAGATGGCGACATTAGCCCAAACCACACCATGCCCAAGGCACCACGCGACACGAGCCGGCCGGATCCCACCCCACACGGCATCCGAATTGTTCGCAGGGCGTCGAGCCAGCCGACCCAATTCTCGCTTGGACACCGAGTTGGCCCACCGCGAAACGAAGCCTATGCATTATGAAGCTATTTCATCTTCCCGGCCTCGGGAGGACTCGTACGAGAACCTTACAGGTTGCACATGGTGGGATTAGGGTCAAGCATTTCTGGCGACGCACATGGGGGCGACGCACGCGGGGGTGACGCATGCGTCGCCCCTGCGTCGCCCCCACTCTTTCCCCCTAGACCCGGTAGGTATCCGGTCGCCAGGTGCCAATCGCCTTCTTCACCTGAGCCTGCGTCGTCAACTCTCCCTTCGCAATCCGCCGTACCAAGTCGGGCACCTCGGCATCGGACGCGAAACGCAACCCGATCAACAGATCGGCCGAGATCCCGGCACCCGCTGCCCTAAGATCGTCGGGGAGAATGCGAGCAAGCCGCAACGATTCCTCAAGCCGAATCAGGCGGTCCTGGGCCTTGAGCGCCATGAGTCGCGAACTCAGCGCGGTCAGCACCAACGCCAGCGAGACCACCAGCCACCAAAGGGCCGACGACGAAAAGTGGCGGATCGTGGCCACGAGCGCCACGATGACGTTGATCCCCAAAATCGGGAAGACGAAGTAATGCCACATCGGCATGAAGCGGGCATGGGTCGCGTAGGTTTGGGTCGATTTCGCCATGAGATCTCCAAAATGGGTGACGCCTATCAGACAGAGGAATGGAAACTAAGGTACCGTCGCCCCCGGTCCAGGGGAATCTCAACGGCGGAGTGGTCGCCCCCGTAGCAGAGGCGAAGTATCTTCTCCGCACTTCCACATCCGTAACTTGGCCCAGCCCGAGGAGATCGCCGCAATGCGTCTGCCCCAC
>JAJCZW010000019.1 GCA_029262155.1 Gemmatimonadota bacterium | reverse complement strand
CGGCGGCCGAGGGATGGCGCACCCTGATGCATCTCGCAGATGAATGTGAAGAGATGGTGGAGGATGCCGCCTTGGCGATTGACCATGCCGCACCGTGGCGCGAGGTGGTAGAACAGGTGGCAGCCGGAACCGAAGACACGATGATTCCGGGTGATGTCGGAGCGACCCTGGCAGCGGCGGCGTCCCACGCCGAACACCATGGACTTGTCGGGTGTAGCGTTGGGTCACTGCCCCAGCTCGAAGTGATCTCGGAGGAGGGAGCATTCGAGACTGTGCTCGCCCCGTGGGGTGGGTATGACCCCCCGGCCGGTGGGAATCGTCCGAGGCCACCAACGATTCGTGTGGCACGAGAAGCGTATCCGTGGATTGGGGCGTCGGTCGTCGCCACCTGGTGGGGTGTTCCCGGCGCCCACCTTATGTGGGCTGGTACAGCTGAGGTCGCTCAGAGCCAAGTCCGCAGGCAGAGTCAGTCGTCTGGCGCAGTGGGTGGATGGATCCTGTACGCCGGACACATGATGGAGCAGACCGGGTTCTTCGCTGATCCAGGGGCCTTACTCCTCCATCGTGCATTCCGGCTGCATGCTATTCACCTTGCGCTGGTCGACATCGGGCTGCATACCCGCGGGTGGGCCACGCTCGATGGGCTCAACCACTTAACGACCCACCTGCCATACCCTCGGTCCCTCCTCCTCGCCGACGTACGCCGGATCGCCACGGAGCCGACCGCGTCTCTGGGGGCCGCGCTGGGTGAGCGCTCCTTGTTGGTGCTGCACGAGGAATGGCGCGAAGCAGGGCACCTGACAACGGCCGCCGACCTTCATCGAGCCCTGTTCCGGTATGGAGGGATTTCTCTTGCACTCGCCCAATGGGGGCTCCGAGGCGAGCCATGAGCGATTCCGGGCCGGAGTCGCCCACACGTCTACCGGCAACGGTCAAGGGTCTTTCCCTGGTCTCACTCTTCAATGACTTGGGGAGCGAGATGGTCTATCCTCTTCTTCCAGCGTTTATCACGCAATCGCTGGGAGGAGGGGCTGTGGTGCTGGGAGCGCTGGACGGCGCTGCAGATCTTGCCTCTGGGATCGTGCGTTGGATCAGTGGGCGCTGGGCCGATCGCCCGCACATTCGTGAACGATTTATTCAGATAGGCTATGCGGCTGCGGTGCTCATGCGCCCGGTGATTGGCGTGACGAGCGCGGCGTGGCATGTCATTGGGCTTCGGGTTCTGGATCGGGTGGGAAAGGGGCTCCGATCGCCGGCACGGGATGCGTTGATCGCCAGGGTCACTCCGGCCGGGCTCCGTGGACGCGCGTTCGGATTCCACCGCGGGGCAGACCACCTCGGTGCAGTCCTCGGGGCTGTGGCGGCGTGGGCGCTGCTTGCCGGCGGGTCGACGGTGCGCTCGGTCATCTTGTGGTCAGCGGTCCCGGGGATTGGAGTGCTGGTGGTCCTGCGCGCTGCCCTGCGGCGGGCTCGGGAGGAGGAGATCAGGCCTGAACCGACGCAGCGGATGGCGGATCACCCGCGGGCATCCGAACTCCCGGGGGTCGGTGATGTCGATGCGGTCGGGTTCGCGTTTTGGGTGCCGGCCTCGGTCCTCATCGCCCTTGTCGTCGGTCGCCTCCCCGAGACGCTTCTCCTGCTACGACTCCAAGACCTCGGGACGTCGGTCCACCTCATCCCGTTGGTGTGGGGCGCGCTCCACGTGGTTCGATCGGCGGCGGCCTATCCTGGGGGATGGTTCAATGATCGAGTAGGGGCGGGACCAACCGCGCTGCTCGGTGGCCTCCTCTTGGCGAGCACGTTGGCCCTCTTCGCCTGGGCGGCGACCGTCACCCAAGGCATGGTGACATTCCTGGCATTTGGGCTGGCCAGCGGCTTGATGGAGGTGGCCGAGCGGACACTCGTTGTTCGACTCGCCCCGGTGCACACAGGGAGGGCGTTCGGAGCATTCCAAGGGGCGCTGGCGGTGTCGGCCCTACCGGTCGCATTGCTCTACGGTCTGGTGTATCAGGCTTGGGGGTCCACCCCGGCCTTGGTGCTTGCTGCGAGTGTGATTGGTCTTGCTTCGGCCCTCTGGCAGGTTGTTGGACGGAGGCTCTAAAAAAGGCTGATTCGCTTGCGGTCGGTCTCTCCGACCCGTAGGTTCGGTTCGATGCCATTTCCGGATTTTGGCCAGGATCCCACCTGGCAAGCGGAGTCCTCCGTCCGACCGAGGGGGGCGACGCTTGAGGCGCCTGATCCGTCGCTGCGTGCGGCGGAGGACCATGAGAAAAAGGTGGTGATGATCACCGGTGGCGCAACCGGTCTTGGGCGTGCGATCGCCTTGGAGTTTGCCCGGCGAGGGTGTCGGATCGCCTTCTGCTTCAAGGATTTGCCTGGTCGGGACGTACGGGAGACGGCCCTCCTCACCGAGACGACCCTGACCGCGATGGGGGTCGATGTCTACGCTGACGAGTGCGATGTAAGAGACCGTAAGTCCGTCGCCGAATTCGTCTATCAGACGTGCGATCGTTTCAATACCATTCACTATCTCATCAATAACGCCGGTATCGCCAAGGACGGCGCACTCTGGCGCCTGTCACCCGAGGCCTGGGCGGAGGTCATCGAGACGAACCTCACCGGGGCGTTCCATTGTATCGCCGCTGTCGCGCCGATCTTCCGAGGGCAACACTACGGCAAGGTCGTGTCGGTTTCCAGCCACCAGGCCATCCGGCCCGGGTTCGGTGTGGCCAGCTACGCCGCGAGCAAGGCCGGGCTCGAAGCGCTGACCCGCTCGGCGGCTGTGGAATTGGGTCCAGCCAATGTGAATGTCAATGCGGTGGCACCGGGGTTCATCCGAACCGAGCGGCTGGCTGAACTTCCACCGGACGTGATCGATCGGGCGAAGAGACGATCCGTCCTGGGCCGGCTTGCCGAACCGGAGGACATCGCGCGGGTCGTGAGCTTTCTCTGCTCTGAGGAAGCACGTCATGTCACCGGCCAAACCCTGTCGATCGATGGGGGGCTCTCCCTCGGCTGACCGAGTTGGTTTCCCTCCCGGAGCACGTTAGCTTTTCGGCCATGATCTCCACACGCATCCGCTTGTCACAGTTGGCTTTGCTTCTGTTCTGGCCCATTACGGGTTGGGCCGCGCAGGAGCACCAGATCGCCGCCCTTCTGACGACTCCACTGGCTGGCCAGGTCGTTTCGGTGCTCCCCTTCACCCGCGTGATCCAGGATGGACTTCCCCCGGACGCCCTGCCCGCAACGCGCGAGGGTCGCCTGCTCTGGGCCGATTCGCTCTTGAGCGACCTCCTGGTGGAGCGGGCGCCTGAGGTGAACTGGATCCTTCCCAATGAACTGCGACGGGTGGCGCGGAGAAACGCCCCGATGGTGGGTGACCCTGACCGATTGGGGACCGCGATTCTTCGGGGACGAAACATCAAGTCGATTCCCGACCCGCTTCGCTCATCCCTTCGGAGCCTGGTGGCGGTAACCGGAGGGCGGTTCGCCTTCATCCCGGCATCGCTCATTCTCCAACCGTCGGATAGCGGCGGTGTCATCGCGACCCTGGTGGCTGTTATGGCGGATGTCCGGGGGAATAATCTCGTCTGGCGGACATCGGCGCCCGGTCGGGGTGCTACGCCCCTTGAGGCGGTCAAAGCCGCGCTTGCAACGATCCTTCCGCTCGAATTGACGGAGCGCGAATGACCTACCGCGTCACCCTGATTCCCGGCGACGGGATCGGTCCGGAGATTACCTCTGAAACGGTGAAGGTGTTGGCGGCAACGGGGCTGTCCTTCGAGTGGGACCGCCAGTTTGCAGGGATGGCCGCGATCGCCGCCGTGGGTACCCCGATCCCCGAGGATACCCTGGCGAGCATTCGGGAGCGCAAACTTGCGTTGAAGGGGCCGCTGACCACGCCGGTGGGAACTGGGTTTCGATCGGTCAACGTGGCCCTCCGGAAAGAGTTTGAACTCTTTGCCAACCTCCGACCAGCCCGCACTATTTTGCCGGGGGGACGGTTCGAGGGAATCGATATCGTGATGGTGAGGGAGAACCTCGAGGGGCTGTATGTTGGGGTGGAAAACTTCATCACCATCGCAGGCGATCAACGCGCCGTTGCGGTGTCCCAGGCCATCGTGACACGACAGGGATGCGAGCGCATCATCCGGTGGGCTTTTGAGTTTGCCGTCCGATACGGTCGGAAGAAAGTCACCATCGTCCACAAAGCCAATATTCTGAAGATGGTCAGTGGGCTCTTTCTTGAGATCGGTCACGCCATTGGCAAGGAGTACGAAGGACGGGTGGAATCGACCGACCTGATCGTCGACAATGCCGCCATGCAGTTGGTATTGAAGCCGGAGCAGTTCGATGTCATTGTGACCACGAACCTGTTTGGGGATATCCTGAGCGATGAAATCAGCGGACTCGTGGGCGGGCTCGGTTTGACCCCGGGTGCCAACATCGGGACTGAGGTGGGGATCTTCGAAGCGGTCCATGGGAGTGCTCCCGATATTGCGGGGTTAGGTGTCGCCAACCCGTCGGCGCAGATTATGGCAGCGGCATTGATGCTCGACCATATTGGCGAAGGCGAGCACGGCGGTCGGATCCGGCAGGCGATTCATGATGTGATTGTCGATGATGGGATCAGGACACGGGATATCGGGGGATCGGCCTCCACCTCTGAGTTCGGCGATGCCATCGCTCGCCGGCTCGTCTGAGGTTCCATGCGTCCGGTGCAGCACGCGGGTCCCCGGGCTCGCCTGGGGCGAATACTGCGTCACCTGTCTGGCCGAACGCCGTCGCCGTGCAACTCGGATGGCCCGGCGCATCTCCCAAGGTGCGGGACTCCTGGTGGTTGCGTGGGTCTTTTTGGCTCTCCCATCAACCATCGTGGCACGCACCTGGGGTGCGGTGATCGTCGTGGCGACCTATCTCCTGACGCGTCAAATCGCCATCAAGCTGATCATGGAGTTCCTACCGAAATGACCCTCTACGGGAGGAATACCATGCGAAACACTCTGCGAACGATGCTGGCCCTTACGCTTGCGGTGCCGGGCGGGCTCGCCGGACAAAGCACCAGCCTCACCCTTTTTCAAGACGGTCGCGTGTTGGCTCGACGCACAATCGTGGCCGACATTCCGGCTGGTACCTCACGTCATCAACTGGCGCTGGGTGCGCTTGACCCCGGATCGTTGTTTTCCCTAGATGCTACGGTACGACTCATTGGGACAACCTACGATGCCGCGCTTGATGAGAGCAATACGATGCGACGGATGGTGGGTCGGTCGGTCCTGTTCTCACGGGGATACTACCGCCCAGAAAATCCCGACACCGTCCGGGCGACAGTGTTGCGAGTGGCCCCCGAACAGTTTCGGATGCCCAATGGAACGATCACATTCCAGCGTCCGGGCACGCCACTCTATCCCGATGACGCCATCCAGAGTGCGGCGACGACCCAGGCGCAATTCATCAGCGAGCGGCCCCGGCGATCGCTCGATCTGGGGTACTTCACAACCGGTGCCCGGTGGGGTGCGACCTACACCGTGCTGCTGGGAGATCGGTCCGCCCGGATTGATGGATTGGCGGCGATCCTATCCGATGCGTTGATCGCAGATAGCGCCGAGATCCAACTCTTGGCAGGCAATGTGGGCCGGGCGTCGGTGGGAGGTGGAAGGCTTTTGCTCGACGCGTTGCGGTCGGACCAGTTTCGTGATAACCGTGTCCGAGCTGAAGCGGTCACCCAAGAGTCGATCGGGGATGTCCATCTCTACACCCTCCCCGGGCAACACACGATTCGGAGCGGAGTCACCAGCACGATCCCCCTGTTCCAACCGGCCAGCTCCGGCTATGACAAGATCTATACCGTACGGGGACAACTTCCCTATCGCGGTGTGCTGCAACAGTTAGGGGATGATGGGGTGGTCCCGGTGCAGGTGACCTACCTGCTGCATCGGGCGGAGAAGAGTGTGTTTGGGGCGTTGCCGCTCCCGGGTGGGATTGCGCGGGTCTACCGGCGTGACGCTGGGGGACGGCTCCAGCTCATTGGCGAGGCCGGGACCAGGCATACCGCACCAGGTGAGGATCTCCGGCTGCCGACAGGCGAAGCGTTCGATTTGACCGCTCGCCGAACAGAAACGTCTTATCGCACGGTGCGCGAAGGGAATCGCACGATCGCGTTTGCCGGATACCGGGTGACCGTGGCGAATGGAGGAGATAGCACCGTGACCGTTGAAGTGCTCGAACGTCGGGTGGGAGAGTGGGCGGTGCTCTCCAGTTCGGCACGCGCGGAGAAACTATCGTCCACGGAAACCCGGTTTCGCCTTCGGGTGCCTGCGGGTGAGGAGGTTGTGTTGACATACGAAGTAAGGGTGACGTGGTGAGTGCACCCCTGCTGGTGCATATCTCCGATCTTCATTGTGGGGTCCATTCCGATATGGAGCAGGTCGCCCAATTGGAGGTTTTCGTTCCGGAACTGGAGCCGACGGCGATCATCATCTCGGGTGATATCACGCAACGGAGTCGTCACGGCGAATACCAGCGGGCGCTCGCGTTTGTCCAGCGGTTGGAACGCACCGCGCCGGTGATCGTGATTCCAGGGAACCATGACGTGGCCTGGTGGGCCAGTCCGTTCGGATTACGGGGGAAGGGGCCCCTCTACGCCAAGTATCGGCGCTACTTTGGCGAGACGCTGTCGCCGGTATTGGAGGTCCCCGGCGCCATCATCGCCAGTGCGCTCAGCAGTCACGGTGTCGCGTTCGGATCGATGACCTGGAACCTTCGGGACACCGCCGTCAAGGGGCACGTGCCCAGGGAGGAGATGGACCGTCTCGAGGAAACCTTTCAGAACGTGCCCGCGGACCTCCTTCGAGTCGCCGTGTTGCATCACAATGTGTTGCGGGGAGAGATCTCGGACCGGATGGGGCTTGCCCATTGGCGCCGGGCCCAGCGGTGGCTCAAGGAATGCGGAGCCGATGTCGTGTTGTGTGGGCACGATCACCAGGAGGGTGCCGGCCAGATCGACCGTCAAACCGTGGTCAGTACCGCGGGCACGCATACCAACCGGACTCGGGGGAAACGGCCGTCGGTGTTCAACACCGTGACCTGCGGGCCCGACAGTATCACGGTGCAGCACATCCGGTGGGACCGGGACTTTCACAAATGGCGGCACGGCACCCAGGCGCGGTTTGCCCGCCAGAAACGAAAGCCAATTCCTCCCGACGAGGAGAGTGCTCCCCCACAGGAGGTGTTGTCGGAGGAAGGCTAGGGAGTTGGAGCGATTTCCGAGAGAAACGAGAGCACCGCGGTCCAAGTTGCTTCGACCGGACTTCCAACACGTTCTGGAACCAACATCGACGATCCGTGAGTTCCGGGATCGGCCACGTAGAGTCGATGCCCTTCCTCCCGAAACTGTTCGGCCTGATGCCGGGCCGATTCTCGGGCCATCTCCGATCGGGGACGGAGCACCATCACCGGCACGGAGATCAGATGCGAGCGTTCCTCTCCACGACAGTTCGCCATCGGCCCACCCGATGCCGGGGAGAAAGCCAGAACGCCCACAACACCATCGGGGTGTTGGGCCGCGAGTCGGAGCACAAGTGCCCCGCTGTAACTGCTCCCCCATAAGATGATCGGGAGTTGGGGATACCGTGCCCGGGCGACCCGAACCGTGGCCTCCAGATCAGCGGCCGCCGCACAGAAGTTTGCCGACTCTCCCCGCGCCTTCACGGTGCGGTTGGTGCCTCCAAATTGGTCACCCCCCGATCGCTGATCGATAGCGATGAGATGGAAGCCTGCCTCCTGCAGCCGCGGGGCGATAGGCGCGTACTCTCCCAATCCGCCGGCCCCTCCTTGGTGGAACGCCAAGACGAGGGCGTGCGGAGCGACCGATGCGGGAAAGTCATAGCCAGTGATGATGACGGAGTCGTTGGTTACGAAATTGAACTTCGTTTGGGCTTGAGTGACCTCGGGTAGGAGCAATACGGTGCACGCGAGGAGGCTCGCCCTACGAATATCCACTGAATTCTCCGTTATGAAAGTTCTTCTATGAAGTACGCACGCACGACGGCCAGGTTTCGGCATTCCAGACCCGAGTGTCTCAGGCCGAGTGGTCCGCTCGAAAACGAACCCCAAATAGGCTATTTTCAGTGGCTTTGTTGGCTTGTCCCTGTTGGAGGCGTCATGGCGG
>JAJCZW010000018.1 GCA_029262155.1 Gemmatimonadota bacterium | reverse complement strand
GTTGTGGGTGGCTCAGGGGGACGGCAGGATGATCGTCGGGCCGAGGCAGACGTCAGGGAGCAGCTCGCCAAGCTTGATCTGGGAGGGGCGATCACGGTGCAATCGTGGCTGCCCTTCCGCGAGCTGATCCAGTTGGCTCTGCGCCACCATGTCTTTGTTGCACCGAGTGTTGAAGCGGCGGATGGAGATATGGAAGGCACCCCGTTCGTGATTCAGCAGATGATGCTGACGTCCATGCCGGTGATCTCCACACGCCATTCGGACATACCCTCCCTCTACGGCCCACATGCAGATCTCCTCGTTGCGGAACGAGATGCGATGGGGATTGCCGATCGGTTACAGATGTATCGGGACGATCCTGCGCTCGTGACGGGGCACGGGCAGCAGATGCGGGCCCGGATGCTCGATGCATTTGATGTGCGGAGATGTAGTGCTGCCCTGGCCGAGATCTACCGGGATATTGCTCGATGACTGCGCTCGGCGTCGAGAACCCCAGTCCGAGGTGGGCGACGCCACGTGTTGTGTTGGTCGTAGCCGCAGCCATCATTCTGGGACATGCGGTCCTTGCGTGGCTCGGGCGGCTTCCCGGTGTGAGTTACAGCAACGACGACGCCGTGTACCTCATACTTGCCGATGCCCTTCGCAACGGAACCTATCGCGATCTGTACCTCGTTAGCGCTCCCTGGCATACGCAGTATCCGCCGGGGTGGCCGGCTCTCCTGGCTATCACGGGGACATTCACCGGTGGGTCGATCTCAGCCTCCTTCGGCCTTGCGGTGCTGCTCTCGTCCCTCGGCCTTGCCGCGTTTTTCGCCGGCGCACGACGCATCCTCCCTGATCCCCTCGCCCTCGTGGCGTTGGCAGCGGCTGCATGGTCGATCGCCGTGCTGATTCCCGCCGGTCGCCTGATGTCGGAGGCAGCGTTCTTCGGCCTGTCGATGGTGGCCTTATGGGCCCTGGCCACACCGGAATTGCCTCGCCGCCGCGTGGTGTTGGTCCTCCTTGTCGCGCTAGCGGCGGCCTACGTCCGGACCATTGGCCTCGCGCTGCTGGTCGCGGTCGTCGTCGTGTGGCTCCTCGCGCGCCATTGGCGGAGGGCTGGGGTTGCAGCGGGGGCCTTTCTCATCGGGTTTGGTCCGTGGTTGCTGTGGACCTTTTTCGGCCCCCAGCGCACGGTAGGGCGCTCCTACATGCGGGATTTGTCGGCCCAGTTGCATGAAGTGGGGCAGAGCGGCAATCCCTTTTTCGGCCTCATCGGGCGGGCAGCGGGTCGGGCAATGGGGTTGTTGAGTGGGGATGTGTCTTCGGTTCTTCCGTTCTTGCGGATCCGCGAGTCGCCAATCGACAACATACTTTGGGGGGTGGTGCTGCTCGTGTGTGGTGCCTGGGGGCTCGTGATCCTGTGGCGTCGATGGCGCGTTGTGCCCCTCTACCTGGTGGGATACTTCGGGTTGTTGGCACTGTGGACTTGGTCCACACGGCGGTTCCTCTTCCCGATACAACCCCTACTGTGGCTCGTACTTCTTACCGGAGCCTGGACCGTGTGGCAGCGCTTTGGTCGGGTAGCAGGAGTTGGGTTCCTGGCGGTCCTCCTCATCCCGATTCCGATTCAGGGATGGCCCAGAGTGGTCGAGCATGTTCGGGCGGGCATCGACTGTGATCGGGCGCGACAATATGAGTCGCCGAGTTGTTTTACCCCGGAGCAGCTGGCATTTTTTGCGGCCGCACGATATGCCAAGGAGAGTCTTCCCCGGGGAGCCGTTGTTCTTGTTGATCGCGAGGCAGCGTTCGCATGGCATTCCGGACATCAAGTGGTTCACTCCTTCTCCATCCGGCCCGGGAGCGGCGTGAGTGCGACGACTGCCCTAGAACGATCCGGGGTGAGCCACGTTCTTCTCGCGGAGTTAACGCGATCCGACCGCCTCCGGATGCCGCGATTCCTCAAGGCTGCATGCTCGGATCTCGTTCCTGTCCGATCCTTCAGTCCTGGGACGGTACTCTTCCGTCTCGCCTCGGCCGAGGGGACCTCCTGCTCGCTTCTCGATACGATGATCGCCGCCACAGCTGCGGAGGCGGTCGGAGCGGGTGTCCCCGCCAACGGTCAGTTCCAATGATGGAACGCCGATTCGTGATGGCGTTGTAATGGACGGGCCGCTCGGAGTACGGACTCTCGTGGGTGGAACCTTGGCCGTGGGGCTCTTTGCTCTCTGGGTGCTGTTTCGTTTCCTCCGGTGGCACTACCTCCTCCGACGATTCGATTGGAGGGCCCCGGCGCGCTGGGGCCTTGTGAGATACGCCATCTCCGTGATTGGCCTGATGACGCCAGCGGCGATTGGGGAGCTGGTCCTCAGGGGCCTGCTTGCAGCCCGTCGCCCCGGTGTGGGATGGCGAGCGATCCTAATCGGTTGGCTCCTCGAGCGCTTGCTCGATGCCGGGGCCTTGGTGCTCATAGTTTCCTTGCTGACCGGAGCGTGGCAGGGTCTTGCTGTTGTCCTTGGGTTGAGCCTGGCGTTCGGGCTCGGGATCCATACTTGGGTTCGCGCCAGAACAATCGACCGATTCCCGACGGCCGCAGCCCAGTTTCGCACTCCGGTTCCCATAGCGGTTGCACTCGCCGGGTCGGTTCTGGTCTGGATCCCGGCGATTGCCGGGCTCTGGGTGGTGTCTCTGGTAACGGGTGCTCATGTGCCAGTCTGGTCCGGCGTCGTTGCAGCCAGCACTGGGTTTACCAGCGCTATTCTTGCGCTCCAGCCTGTCTTCGCACTCGGCGGGGCGAATGTGCTGAGTATACTCGCTACCTCAGGCGTGGGAGCCGCTGAGGCGTTGGCGATAACTGGACAACTCCAGCTTGCATTCATTGGGGCCATGCTCGGGATTGCGACGCTTGGAGGTGTTGTGCTCCTGCGTTCTACCCGGCGGTTGCAGTCGGCGAATGCTGCGACACATTTCGATGCCATCGCGGACGAGTATCTCGATCAGTTTTCCGGCTACGTCTGGGACCTACTCCTCCGACGGCGCGTGGGGCACCTGGTACGCGCGGTTCCGGCGCAGGCTGACACAGCTCCACTCGGTCTCGACCTCGGCTGCGGTCTCGGTCGCCAGCGGCAGGCGATGCGCGAACGGGGCTTCCGGGTCCTCGGCGTGGATCCGGCTTTCGGGCTGCTTCGTCAGGGAGGGACGGGGGATGGTGGCGTGGCGGCCGGCAGTGCTCTTACGCTACCTTTCCGCAATGCTGCATTCGATTTCGTATACACGGTGGGTGTGTTGCACCACGTGGGTAATCCGCGGGCCCAGGCGCGGGCGATGGCCGAGATCCGGCGGGTACTCCGACCGGGGGGCCGGTTGATCGTACAAGAGAGCAACACCCGAAATCCGCTCTTCCGGTTCTACATGGGATACATCTTTCCGTTGCTCCGCAGTATCGATGACGGTACCGAGTGGTGGATCGCGCCGCATCGCTGGCATGGCTTCGAGGGATTCGCTGTGGCGCAAACCACCTACTTCACGTTCCTGCCCGACTTCATTCCCCGCGCCCTGCTCCCACCTCTCCTCCAGGTTGAGGCGTGGCTCGAACGAAGTGTTTTTAAGGCGTACTCCGTTCACTACCAGGTGGTTCTCGTCGCCATGTTCCCGGCGGTTGGAGAGACGGCGGGAGCGGATGGCCTCGACGTCTGCCGCGGAGGCGAGGGGATCCCGGTTCAGACCCAAGGAGGACCATGCTGATCCGACGGCTTCTGCCCCTGGGTCTGGCTCTGGGGCTTTTCACGCTGAACAACCTCGGTGTGCTGAGCGGTTGGCTCGCGACCCCGGATGGCTACGTGCACATGACGCACGTAAACGCGGTCGACAACTCGATCTACGAGTCATGGCTTCGTTCCAGTGAGAGCCGGGTGCTCCATCCCAACTTTCAGGCGCCGTGGCTGACCAAGCCCGCCATCTTCAAGCCGTTCCTGTTTCTGGTGTCGAGGCTCTCCCACCTGGCGGGTGTTGCACTCGAATGGGGGTGGCTACTCGCTCACATTGGGCTCTATATCCTGGCGACCTATGCACTGCTCGCCGCAGTGAAACTCTTCATGAAGACCTCGAAAGAGCGCTGGGCTGCCCTCGGCGTGATGCTGCTCGCCATCCCGATTCCCAGCCTACTAGTCCTGCCGTCGCTCGTGCTACCGCTCGATCGGCTGGGTATACCGCCGCTGCCTGGTCTGGGGTTCTTCGTGTGGTATAGCTCAGACGGATTTCTTCACGGGATTGCCGGCAGCATTCTCGTGACCTACGGCACGGCGGCGACCCTCGCTTCGTTTGCCTTTCTGGCGGCGTATATGCAGACGGAGAAAAGACGATATCTTGTCGGCGCCGGAGTCTCCGTTCTCCTCTGCGGATTGGTGCATCCCTACGAGCCTTTCCTGATATTGGCAGCGGGTTCACTCGCACTGCTGATATGGAGGGGGACCAGCTGGCGGCGTGCCGTTCCGGAAGTCGCGGTGCTGAACGCCTTGGGTGGTCTGGGCATCGTACCGATGGCCGCCCTCGCACTGTTCAATCCCTGGGTTCGGGACGCAGCCGCGATTACCCGCTGGGACCCGCCCAATCCGTTTGTCCTTCCCGTCGTCCTGGGCGTGCCCGCCATCCTGGCGTGCATCCTTTTTTTCGCCCGGCGCAGGATGGCGTCACCGACGGACCTGCTCCTCCAGTGCTGGATCGCTGTTGCCCTGATCGGGATCTACCTGCCTTTCATCCCCTGGACCCAGCACTTTCTTGACGGCTTTCACTACGGCGTCGCGATGCTTCTCGTTCGACAACTGGTCCAGACACCTTTGGCCGAACGCTTCTGGACCCTACATCGGAAGCTCGGAACGGCGGCCATCGCCACGCTGGTCGTTGTGTCCTTGTGCGCCTACCCGGTGTACTACTGGCAGTCCTGGAAAGACGGCCGTTTGCCGACGCCCGAGCGACTCTTCACGAGTCTGATTGCCGAGGACGAGGTCTCGACACGTGATTGGCTTGAAAGGAATGCAGAATATACCGATCTCGTTCTGGCGCCGTTGGAGAAGGCGACATGGTTTTCGACCGTGCCGATGCACAGTTTCGCGGGCAACAGGCTGTTCGCCATCACGTTCGAGGAGCAGTCGCGGCTCTCCAACGATTTCTACGAGGGGAGGATGGATCCCGAGAAAGCAGACCAGTTCCTGTCTGAGTACGGCATCCGTTGGGTGGTGCTGCCGGAGGGTAGTCCGGTGCGGGCCTCTCTCACCCGCGCGAAATCGCGCGTGAGATTTGGCAACTGGACCACCCTCGAGATCGAAGGCAACAGGATGAAACCATATCTAGGGATCTCACGATGAATCAGCCAGCCTCCAACGGCGGGCCCAGGCCCACGACCGCCCAGCGACGGCAGCACCTCAAGCGCATTATTCAGGTTTTCCCCTCTCTTGTTTTGAGGACATACTGCCGCATTCGCCTTCTCATCATGGGCCCGAGGTTTCTGGACGTCATCGGGAACTACCTGCCCGAACGGGGTGACGTGTTGGAAATCGGCTGTGGGTTCGGCCTCTCCGGGCTCTACTTCTCCAGCTTCCACCACCATCGCGTTATTCACGGGTATGATCTGGACGAAAAGCGAGTCAAGGCCGCTGATGCCGCCGCAGAGGCCCTTGGACTGACCAACGCCCGTTTCGCTTTCGGTGACGCGGCCCACCTGACTCTGGAGCGGCTGTTCGACGCGGCCTACGCCATCGATATCATTCACCACCTGCCGCGAGAGGCCGTGCCGAAGTTCCTCGAGAGTATCTACGAGCGTCTGCATCTCGGCGGTCGCTTCATAATCAAAGACGTTGATAACACTCCGGCCTACAAGCGCTGGGTTAGCTGGATGACCGACCGAGTGATGGTCGGGCTGGACGAGCCACTCTACTACTGGCCCGTCGCAGAGTTGTGTACGATGCTCCACCAAGCAGGATTCACGGTCCATACCTATCCGATGCCGGACATACTGCCGTATCCCCACGTTCTCTATGTATGCGAGAAGTAAACCCGTAGTTTCCTAGCTAGCGCCGGGTCGTCAGGAAGCAAGCGGGGCCGCGCGATAGATGACCCAGCCACAATACACTACCCAGAGGGCGATCGTCATCGCCAGAGGTCGATCGCTCCAAAGCGTCTCGGCGGGGCTCCCGCCCTCCCGCCGATGCACGAGGTAGAGAAACCGGAACATGCCATACAGAACGAACCCGGTGCTCCAGGTCAGTCGGCTCGATCCGACCAGTGTGGCCGTCTCCGAAGCGAGGGTGTACATGATGTAGGACATCACCGTGGCGCTAAGCAGGACCGTTGTAATCTGGTCGAGGAGGCACGGGCTGTACTCCTGCAGCACCGCCCGGTGGCCCGCCGAGCCCTCCTCTCCGAGAAGGGTCAGCTCGTGGCGTCGCTTGGAAAAACCGAGAAAGAGTGCCAAGAGACCGCCGCACAGGAGAAGCCAGACCGTCGGGATGACTCCGATCAGGATCGCGCCCGCCTCCAGGCGGAGAAGAAAGAAGGTGGCGATAGCGAAAACATCGAGGATGACAATCCGCTTGAGCCACTTGGAGTAGAGAACGTTGAGGAGGACATATACGCCTGCCACCACTGCAAATTCTGGATTGAGCAGCGCGCCCCCTCCGACGGCGAAGGTGATCAATGCCAGACCAGCCACGAGGGCCATCGACGGTGCGATGGCCCCACTCGCGACTGGACGATGACGCTTTTCCGGATGGAGTTGATCAGCCTTTTTGTCAATAACGTCATTGATGGCGTATATGCCACTGGAGAGCAACGCAAAGAGGCCAGCTCCAAGCGCTGTCTTGAGAGTGAGACCTACGTCGCCGGCGCGGCCCGAGAAAAGAAGGGGTGCGAGTACGAACCCGTTCTTGATCCAGTGGGATGGCCGAAACAATGAAATCCAGGTGGTTAACCCAATGGGCACATATGGTCCGCTGACGTGATTCACATCAGTCTCAAGGTTCTCACCCGCGGGGAATTCACCCATGCTTACTCCTCCGTTTCGGGGGTGACGTGGTGGCAAGGGGTGGGCCGTCAATCTCATCACTCCGGTGTGTTAACATGGGAAGAACCGATGGGACGAGAGAAGAGAAGTGATTCTCATGTGGTATTGTTGCAACATATATGTTGTATGCGCGCATCGCATTGTGCAAATCCCGCAAGCGTATGTACGGCACCCCTCTTGCCCTTGCTCCTGAGGAATACCACCCAAACCTGAGTGACGATGACTGATCTTGATCCCCAACCACCTGGAAGATTCCATTCGCTCCCGTGGCCCCGCCCTTCGCTCACGGTGGTGATGCTTGTGTCTGAATCCAGCCTTGATGAATCGGCCAGGTCGAGTCTCCGGCGGCTGAGCCAGGAGGAGGGCGTTGAGGTCATCGGTGTCGATGAGGATCGCCAGTCAGGGGGAGAGGACTCTGGCCCGTTGGAAGATGAGACGGCTGTCGGCGTGGCGAATCGCGATGCTTCCCTGCGGTTCAAGGGAGTCATCCGAGCCACCGGCCACGTCATTGTGTTTCGTGAGGTAGATCCAGAGAGTGGCCCATCACTCGGGCTTCCCCACCTCTGGGAAGAGGCCGCCTCAAGTCCATCTGATCTTTCGGCCCGACTCCGGTCGGCCGGTGTCCCAAATCCATCCCAATCCGACCAGCATGCCTGATTCGCTGTCCGAACGCAATGGCGTTTCGGTAGTGGTCGCGTCGGTGCGAGACGCTCACCACCTCGAGGCATGTCTGCAGTCGCTGGTACCACAGGCGGCAGTGCACAGCGCCGAGATCATTGTGGCGAGGGCGCTGGTCGGGGCGGACCGGATACCGGAGGAAAACTGGCCCGGGGTGACGTTCGTCTTGGTGGACGGGCCGCCGAATATCCCCAAGGTACGGGGCGCCGGCTTGGCCCGAAGCAGGGGGGCTCGGGTTGTCCTCACCGAAGACCACTGTGTCGCAAGCCCGCACTGGCTCTCGTCACTGCTTTCAGTGTCGACTGACGTCTCTGTCGTGGGTGGGTCGGTGGATACTACCCAGCGTCACCGCGGCGTCGATCTCGCGGCTTGGTTTGCCGAGTATGGCTTCTTCAGCCCCCATGCAGGTCAGGATCCGCTGCTCATCACGGGTGCCAACGTGTTGTATGGTGCTGATGTGGTCGACAATGCCGCCCTGTGGATGCAGGAAGGGGTGTGGGAGAATGTGGTTCATGACCGCCTCCGCGATCGCGGGGTAACCTTTGTGAGGATCCCTGATGCCGTCGTGAGCCAGACCCTTCACTATGGCGTCACCGCGTTTTGTCGGGATCGATACGCGCATGGCAAGAGCTACGCAGCAGCTCGTATCGGCGAACACGGAGTTGGAAAGCGTGTGCTCATGGCGGCCGGCTCGATTGTACTCCCGGGAGTTCTGCTCTTGCGGGTAGCGAGGCGTGCGGGGTTAGGGGCTCCGGTGGATTTCCTCCGGGCTTTACCGTGGATCGTGGTGTTCCTGATGGCGTGGTCGGTAGGAGAGTGTGCTGGTTACGTCGGTGGTGTAGGGGCTGACGCGCGATGACAAGCCCCGGTCGTTCTCCGGCGCTCTCGGTGGTCGTCCCATCGGTCAATGGCTTGAGCGACCTCGTCGGATGCTTGGAAGCGTTAGTTTTCGAGTCGTCTGACGTGGCGTTGGAGATCTTGGTCCCCGATCGATTGGGAGAGACTCTCCGGACCGAGGTCCGCGGTAGGTTCCCCACCGTCCGCATTCTCGAAGCTCCTGCTGGAACGACGATTCCGGATCTTCGCGCCCTCGCCTTTGAAGAGGCTTCGGCCCCGGTGGTCGGGGTGATCGAAGACCATGTGATCGTTCCCCCGGGATGGGCGAAGGCCCATCTGGCAGCCCAAGCTCGCGGCGAGCAGGTCGTCGGTGGCGCGGTCGAAAACGCCGCAACCGAGAGATTGGTGGATTGGGCAGCGTTCCTGTGCGAGTATCACCATCTTATTCCTCCCCTCGCCGAGGGCCCGGTGGACGGGATTACGGGAAACAACACCAGCTATGACCGGGAGTTGTTGCTGGAGTATCGGGCCACCTGGAGAGCAGGGCGGTGGGAGAATGCCTTGCACGATGCCATGCGGCACGATGGCGTTACCTTGATGTCACGGCCCGAGATATGTGTTGGGCACAAGAAGCACTACTCGATCGCAGAATATGTCTCCCAACGGTACCTCTATTCCCGAGCGTGGGCAGGAGGACAAGCGGTGGGAATCCCGATTGTAAAGCGCGTTCTGGCGGGTGCCGCGAGAGTCATCCTTCCTCCGGTGCTCTCGTTCCGAATCATCAGTACTATTTGGAAGAAGCGATACCATCGTGGGGAACTTCTCAGATCTGTTCCCCTGCTTGCCCTCTTTACCACCGGATGGGCCCTCGGTGAAATGATTGGCTTCTGGTTCGGATCCGGCGACGCCCTGGCTCGGGTCCGATGATGGGGGATTCGATGAGCGTGCATCCAACTCCGCGAGAGGTCGACCAGCTTCGGCCGGGGGATCCGGTCGTGGTCGTGGGCGCCGGGCCTGCCGGACTGACCGCGGCCTACATGCTGTCGAAGGAAGGGTATCCGGTCACGGTGCTCGAGGCCGATAACATGGTTGGGGGCATATCGCGGACCGCCCGATACAAGGGGTACCGGTTCGATATCGGGGGCCACCGGTTCTTCACCAAGATTACGCCGGTTCTTGATCTGTGGAACGAGATCCTGGGAGATGAGTTTATCTCTGTCCCGCGCCTCTCTCGCATTCTCTACAATGGGACCTACTTCGATTACCCTCTTCGAGCTGGCAATGCTCTGCGGGGACTCGGAATAGCGGAGGCGGTCCGGATGGTCGCCAGCTACCTCAAATGGCATTGGTGGCCACACCCGGTCGAGGAAAACTTTGAGCAGTGGGTCACCAATCGATTTGGGAAGCGGCTCTTCGAAATCTTTTTTAAGACGTACACCGAGAAGGTCTGGGGAATTCCTTGTACTGAGATTCGGGCAGAGTGGGCGGCACAGCGCATCCAAGGCCTGTCGTTGGCCAAAGCGATCCTGTCGGCCGCTTCGCTGAACAAGCGATCCACCAAGATCAAGACCCTCATCCATGAGTTCCAATACCCACGACTCGGCCCTGGCCAGATGTGGGAGACCTGCCGCGACCGCATCGAAGAAATGGGCAATCGCGTGCTCATGGAACATCGGGTGCAGGAATTGCGACTGGACGATGGGCGGGTCACCGCCGTAAGCGCTCGTCTCCCGGATGGTACCGTTCAGGAGTTCCCAGCTCGGCACGTGATTTCAACCATGCCGGTCCGAGACCTCGTGCAGACGGTGACCCCGGCGGCTTCCGAGGCGGTCCAAGAAGCCGCGCGCGGACTTGGGTACCGTGACTTTCTCGTGGTCGCCCTCATGCTGGAGGGCAGCGATCTCTTCCCAGATAACTGGATCTACATTCACACACCCGGCGTACAAGTGGGGCGGATACAAAACTTCAATAATTGGAGCCAGGCTATGGTCCCCGACGCGCAGACCACGTGTCTGGGGATGGAGTATTTCTGCTTTGAGGGAGATGGGCTATGGGTGACTCCTGATCGTGATCTTATCGCCCTTGCCAAACGTGACCTCAGCACGCTAGGGATTGCGCCTACGTCGCCGGTTAGGGATGGGGCCGTCGTGCGAATGCCCAAGGCGTACCCGATCTATGATGCGGCATACCGAGGCCATCTAACGACCATCCGCGAGTGCATTGACCCTATCCCGAACCTCCACACGGTCGGACGGAATGGGATGCATAAGTACAACAACCAGGACCACTCTATGTTGACTGCGATGATGGCGGTCTGGAACATGGAGGGCGCCCGTCACGATCTTTGGGAGGTCAACACAGATTTCGAGTATCACGAAGAGCAACACCTCCCCGAGGAACCGTCGCCCGTCGCCTCTTCCGCTAGCTGATGAAGCCCCTGCGCATTGGGATCGATGCGACCAGTTGGGCTAATGGACGTGGGTATGGACGATTTCTCAGGCAGTTGTTGCCCGAACTTGTTCGCCTCGCCCCACCAGACGAGATCACCTGTTTTCTCGACCCCGCCTCTCGGGGTGATTTTCCTGTCAACCTCGGTGTGCGCGTTGTGGAGGTCCCGGTGCATGAGGCCCCAACGCGGGCTGCTTCTGCGAGCGGGCACCGATCACCACTCGATCTTCTTCGCATGCGGCGGGCGGTGCGCCGGGTCGCGCTGGACGTCTTTTTCATGCCAACGGTGTACACCTGGTTCCCCCTGCCACGTGGGCTTCCCGCGGTGGTAACCATCCACGATGCCATTGCGGAACGGTTTCCCCAACTGACACTGCCCCATTGGCGGGCCCGCCTCTTCTGGAACTGGAAGGTCCGCCTCGCTCTGGCGCAAGCGACCCGCGTCCTCACGGTCTCCGAATTCGCCGCGGGAGACCTTGTCCGGGTCTTGGGTGTGCGACGGAATAGGCTCCGCGTGGCTCCCGAGGCGCCGGCACCCGGGTTTGTGCCGTCCACCCCCGAAGCAGCTTCGCATGCTGCTCTCAGACATGGGCTCCCGGCCAACGCCCGCTGGCTTATTTACGTTGGGGGATTCAACCCACACAAGCGGCTCGACACCCTGCTCGACGCCTATGGCATGCTCGTCGACCATGTGGGCCGTCCCGATGCCCCCCATCTGGTGCTCGTCGGAGCAATCGATCGGGATGTCTTTCACGAGCATCGGGAGGTGCTTACCAGCTGGATTGCACAGAGGGGCATCGGAGATCTCGTTCACTGGACTGGGTTTGTGCCAGACCCAGAGCTTCGTCACCTCTATTCGGGCGCCATCGCGTGCGTGCTTCCCTCGGAGGTCGAGGGCTTTGGGCTCCCCGTTGTGGAGGCGGCAGCTTGTGGAACGCCGGGGATCGCGACGACGGAGAGTCCACTCCCCCAGCTGTTGGGCGAGGGAGGATTGTGGGTTCGTCCCGGAGAGACGACGACCCTCTTTGAGGCCCTTCTGTCACTCACCTCCGACCCTGATCGACAACGCAGGATGGGGCGCGTGGCCTTGGCCCAAAGCGGGTTGCTCAGTTGGGAACAGACGGCGGTAGCGACCCTCGACACCTTGCGTGAAACGGTGGAAGCATGACCCGGCCCCTCCGGTTTGCCTTTGTGACGACCTTCTATCCGCCCTACCACTTCGGGGGCGATGCGATTGGTGTCGAACGATTGGCCCATGCGCTCGTGCGTCGTGGACACCATGTGACCGTCATCCACGATATCGATGCCTATCAGGCGTTGCATCGCGGCCCACTGCCCCAGGAGCCACCTGCTATACCGGGTCTCGATGTGGTGCGGCTTCGAAGCGGATGGGGGATGCTATCCCCTCTGCTGACCCAACAACTCGGGCGACCGGTGCTGACCGGTGGTCGACTAAAACGCCTCATGGCCGAGGGCCGTTTCGACGTCATCAACTACCACAATGTGTCGTTGGTTGGCGGCCCAGGTCTCTTTCGCTATGGCAACGCAGCGAAGATCTATATGGCACACGAACATTGGCTTGTCTGTCCCACTCATGTCCTTTGGCGGTTCGGGCGAGAGCAGTGCCCTGCGCGGGCTTGTATCCGTTGCCAGTTGAGCTACCGGCGCCCTCCACAGTGGTGGCGACAGATGGGGACGTTGGAACGGTCCTTCGAGTACGTCGATACCTTCATTGCCATGAGTGAGTTCAGCCGACAGAAGCATCTGGAATTTGGGTTTTCTCGACCGATGAAGGTGTTGCCCTATTTCCTTCCAGACATCGACCTCAACTCCTCCGGCGAAGAAGCCAAGACGCATTCTCGACCGTATTTTCTCTTTGTAGGCAGGTTGGAGGAGATCAAGGGTCTCCAAGATGTGATTCCGCTGTTCCGGAATGATCTCGGTGCCGACCTGTTAGTGGCTGGCGAAGGGACCTACGGTGAGCCGCTTCGGCGCATGGCCGGGGAGATGCCGAGCGTTCGGTTTCTCGGCCGGGTGAACCCGGAAGAGCTTTCGCGATACTATCGAGGCGCTCTGGCACTAATTGTGCCGTCGGTATGCTTTGAAACGTTCGGGATCATCCTGATCGAGGCGTTCCGGCAGGGGGTACCCGTCATTGCGCGCCGGGTCGGTCCATTCCCGGAGATTGTCGAGCGGGCGGGAGGGGCGGAGCTTTTTGAGACACCTGCGGAATTGCAGGCCGCTCTTCTGCGCCTCAAGGATGATCCGGTACATCGTGCTCGGCTTGCGTCCTTGGCCCGGAGTGCCTTTCTGGAACATTGGTCCGAGGAAGCAGTGATCCCGAAGTATCTGGAAATTGTGGCCCAGGCCCTTTCACGGTCCAAACGTCGGATGGAGGACGCATGAAGGTTTTCGTGACAGGGGGAGCCGGGTTCATTGGCAGCCATCTCGCCGAGCGACTGCTCGCCCGTGGGGACCATGTTTTGGTGCTCGATGACCTATCCACCGGGAGTATGGACAATCTTGCGGGTTGTATTGGGCAGCCCGGTTTTGACTACCGTGTAGGCTCCGCGACCGATGTGCCGTTGGTCTCAGAACTCGTCGACCGATGTGATGTGACGGTGCATCTCGCGGCCGCGGTTGGTGTACGCCTCATCGTGGAAAAACCGGTCCACACGATCGAGACGAACGTTCGTGCGACTGAAGTGGTGCTTGGTGCTGCAGCCAAGAAGGGGAAGCTGGTGGTCATTGCTTCCACCTCAGAAGTGTACGGCAAAGGGGTTCGGATTCCGTTCCAGGAGGGAGACGACTTGACCCTTGGCCCGACGACCCACTCTCGATGGGCCTACGCCTGTTCCAAAGCGCTTGACGAGTGGTTAGCACTTGCCTACTACCGGGAGAAGCAGGTGCCTGTCATTGTCACTCGCTTCTTTAACACCGTCGGGCCCCGCCAAACCGGCCGGTATGGGATGGTACTCCCCAACTTCGCGGCGCAGGCCCTACGAGGGGACCCGATTACCGTCTACGGGGATGGGAGTCAGTCCCGCTGTTTCGGACATGTGGCAGACGCCGTGGAGTCGGTGTTGCGTCTCATAGATGCCGAGGATGCTGTTGGGGAGGTGTTCAACGTCGGGTCGGACCGAGAGGTGACCATCCTTGAACTCGCCCAGATGGTGCGTGAGTCCGCCGGAAGCCAGTCCGAGATTCAGTTGATCCCCTATGCTGAAGCCTATGCTGCCGGGTTCGAAGATATGCAACGACGGGTTCCGGACGCTTCCAAGCTTGAACGGGTCGTTGGGTACAGGCCTAGGACCCCTCTTGAGGAAATTATCGCCGATGTCGTGGCCGACCAGAGAACTCGGCTGACTGCTGGAGCACCAAGGTAATCTCGTGCGTGCGATTCTGACTTGGCACTCCATTGATGACTCGGGGTCACCGATCTCAGTTTCGGAGCAGATGTTTCGCAAGCACGCCCGGTGGTTGGTTTCCGGTAGAGTGCGTGTGGTCAGTCTCGAGGAGCTCCAGCGCACCCCAGACGATGTGGACGCGGTTGCTTTGACGTTCGATGACGGTTTCGCAAATTTTGCGACATTGGCGGCCCCCCTGCTCAGAGAGTACGCACTTCCCTCAACCCTGTTTGTCGTCACCGCTGCCGTCGGGCGAGACAACCGGTGGGGTGGGGGAGGCAAACGGTCGGGTCGTGGAATGCCGGTTCTTCCGCTCGCGGATTGGGATACGCTCAATAACCTTGTCGCCGGGGGTGGAGTTACACTGGAAGCCCATACCCGAACCCACCCTGACCTCACCTTGTGTGCTCCGGGACAGATGGAGGAGGAACTTGAGGGTGCGGCCGCGGAGTTGGAGCGATACACCGGCCGTCGCCCGGAGGGTATCGCCTACCCGTATGGTTCGGTAAATGATGCAGTGGTTGCAGCCGCGCGTGGGACCTACCGATGTGGCTGTACCACCCGGTACGCTGTGCTGGGAGGTCAGCCCGATCCGATCTGCCTGCCGCGTCTCGATATGTGGTATATCAAGAATGTGAGCTACCTGGAAGGATGGGGGGGACCAGGGTTTCAACGGCGACTTCGATGGCGCGAGGCTTTGCGCAATGTCCGTCAAGTTGTTGAGAGGAGGCTGGGCCAATGAGAGGTTCTTCCGGCCCGATTCTCTCCGTGATTGTACCTGCGTTTCAGGGCGAGAAGGTCTTACCCGAGGCGCTGGGGGCGCTCGCGGCGAGTGATTTGCCGAGAGAGCTCTGGGAACTAATCGTCGTGGACGATGGAAGCACCGACCGAACGGTTGAGATAGCCTCCGCCTTCGCCGATGTCATTGTTCGGTTGCCGGGAAGACCCCACGGTCCATCGTATGCCCGCAACCGTGGATCTGAGGTATCTCGAGGTGAGATTCTCGTGTTTATCGATGCCGACGTCTGCGTTCACCCCTGCACACTTCGACGGTTTGCCTGGGAGTTCGCCGATGGCCCTGAGGTTGGTGCGGTCTTTGGGGCGTACGACACCAACCCCAGGGCCCCCGGGTTTGTCTCCCAGTACCGAAACCTGTTGCACCACTACTTCCATCGGAGAGATGGGGGAGACGCGGAAACGTTTTGGGCCGGCTGCGGTGCCATTCGTACGGAAGTCTTTCGCGCGGCCGGGATGTACGACGAGTGGCATTTCTCCCGCCCGCAGATCGAAGATATCGAACTCGGCAATCGCATGCGGGACATGGGAGCAAGGATCTTCTTGCAACCGGATATTCTTGCGACCCACCTGAAGCGATGGCGCCTGCGCGACGTCGTCTCGTCCGATCTCAATGATCGTGGCGTGCCGTGGACCCGACTCCTCTTCCGCCGTGGAGGAACAGGCACAGTGCGTTCCCTGAACCTCCGGCCAGTGGAAAAGGTCAAGACGGTGCTTGCGGTGCTCTTAGGAGTGAGCTTACTCGGGTGGGGGGTGACTGGTGCCAGCCTGTATGGACTTATCGCGGGTGGCGTGGCGTTGACGCTGCTACTGCTTAACTGGCCCCTCTATCGTTTCTTTTTGGAGGAGCGAGGGATATGGTTTGCTGTTCGGGTTGTTCCGCTCAACTTCTTGTACTACGGATTGAACGCGTGCTCCGCTTTGTATGGCTGGTTCCTCCATCATGCCTTAGGGGATCCTCAGCCCTCGGCGAGAGTGCAGGCGTTTTCAGAAGTCGGGTTGGAACACTGGCCCCCGGTGCCTCGACGAAGTGGTGAGTTGGAGCATGGGCCGTCCGGGTAGGCGCTGCTTGTCGTGATTGGTTGATGTGGATGTGTGAACGTTTCATATTCTGAGTGTCAGGTGCCGGAGGAAAGTCATGACAACCAAGCATGTTCACCCCATCCCGGACCCAGAGGCGATCGTCTACGCATTTGCCTCGCTCCACAAGCGGCGATTCGGGCTCGCGGTCGGGGTCGCGGCGGGGCTCCTTATGTTCCTCCTGACTGCGGTGGAACTCCTAGTAGAAGGACCCGGTGTCCCCCAGGACCCAACCTTCTCCCTCGGGCTCCTGCGGTCTTATTTTGCCGGCTATTCGGTAACCTGGACGGGGGCCTTCGTGGGGTTTGGGTGGGGAGTGGTGACGGGAGCGATCGCCGGATGGTTTCTGGCATTTGTTCGGAACATTGTTCTCGCCAGCCAAGTATTCCTGATCCGCACGCGGGTCGAGCTCACACGGACGCGTGATTTTCTTGACCACATCTGACTCGTGGGCTCCGCACGCTGGAGTTTGGAGGGACTGAATCATGGCTACGGAAAATCAAGAATTTGCGGCGGTTATTCAACGACTCAACGGGCGAGCATGGGGTATTGCCTTCGGTATCGTGTGCGCCGCAGGGCTGTTCCTGGCGACGAATTTCCTGGTCTGGAGTGGTGGCCCCAACCCCGGACAACATCTCCGGCTCCTCAGTGTCTTCTTTCCGGGGTACTCTGTCTCGTTCCCCGGGAGCCTCCTTGGGGGGGTATATGGCTTCGTCGTTGGTTATGGCTTCGGCCGAATCGTCGGGACAGTATATAACAAAATGACCGAGTACCGACTCTGATCGCACTGGTCGGAACGACCGCAACCTATGCCTGAGGAGGAGCGCCCCCGCCTCATGAGCGCGGGCCGTTTCTTCGCGGTACTCGCGTCAGGCGAGTCGATAGCTCGCATGTTTGGCTTTGCCGCTACCATCCTCCTCGCACGACTCCTCGGCGTTCACGATTTCGGCATTCTTGGCCTTGCTTTGGCCGTCCGTCTCTACCTCATGGTTGCGGTCGAGAGTGGGATTGATTCGGTCGGAGTTCGCTTGGTCGCGCGCGATCCCTCGTTTCTCGAACACACCGGATCCGCCCTCATTGTGGCCCGTATGATCTTTGCGACAGGCCTCATCGTGTTGGTTGCGTTGGGGAGCCTGCTCCTGCTTCCCTCGCCCGATGGTGTCGTTTTAGTCCTGGTCTCGCTCACGCTGCTTCCTATGGCCGCCAACGTACGATGGGGGTATCTCGGGCTCGGATGGGTACGGGGAGCAGCCGGAGCGCGCGTGCTGGCGGACGGGGCCTTCTTTATTCTTGTCCTTCTGCTCATACACAGTCGCACCGATCTTCTCCGGGTTCCACTATACCAATTCATCGGTGACAGTGTGGCGGCGATGGTTCTGGCGATCGGTATTCGAAACCGGATAGGTGCTCTGCCGTGGAAGGGATGGTGGACCCGAGCACGCCCTGTGCTCACGTCCGCTCGGCCCCTCGCTCTTCACGCCCTACTCGGCCTCGTGATGTTCAACGCCGACATCATCTTTCTCCGTGCCTACCATGGACTACCCGCCGTCGGCCTCTACGCCGCGGCCTATGCTCCTATCAGCTTTCTCCTCAACCTTGGGGTCACGTACTACCACAGCCTCCTCCCAAACCTCTCGCAAGTACACGAAGACGCTGAGATTGCGGGCGCGATGTACCGGCATGGCTTGCGGCAAGTACTCTCCCTCGGTATTCCAGTTGCTGTGGGTGGTGCCCTGCTGGCGGGACCACTCATGTTCCAGATGTTCGGACCAGAGTATGCCAATGGGGGGCGTGTGTTGGGGATTCTGCTCCTCTCCGTGCCGCTGTCCTTTGTTCGGAATGTTGCCCAAGCAGCCTTGGTCGCACTGGGTCATCACGATCTCGTCCTCAAGGCGTCCGTGCGAGGTGTTTTTCTCAACCTTGTGCTTAACGGCATGCTGATTCCATGGTGGGGTGTCTCCGGGGCAGCGATTGCCACCCTGAGTACTGAGTTGCTCCGGTCGGGCCTCGTGCTCCATTATGCCAATCGTCAGGGATACCGTCCCCACCTTGTATCGATTCTATGGCGGCCAGTTCTCGCCGCCGCCGTTATGATTGGTGTGCTCCTTCTCGTGCCGCTTTCCTTCTGGTTTGCCATTCCAGTTGGAGCCCTCGCATATGGGTTGGCGTTGGCCCCCGGTGGTGGATTGCGCACGGTATTGTCGGGATCGTCACCCCTTCGCGGTGTGGATTCCTGAGTGCCAGGGGCATGTCTCTTGCTACGCCAGTGTGTTCTCCCGAGCCTGAGGTGCTACTGAGCCACTTGACCGATACCCGAAACCGGTACGAGATCAAGTATCTCGTACCGACTCGTGAGGTCCCCGGGTTGCGGGCCGCTCTTGGAGAGTACGTCGAGGCGGATCGACATGGTGACCCTGAGTGGGGCTATTCGGTGTATAGCGTGTACTGGGATTCGCCAACGTTTATCCACTTTTGGGAGAAGGTCGAGGGACTCAAAGTCCGCCGGAAAATCCGCGTACGCCGCTATGTGGGTAGCGATGATGTGTATCTTGAGGTGAAGCAACGAGTCGATCGCACTCAACAGAAACGCCGCCTTCGGCTTTCGGCCGCTGACGCTCGGGAGCAGCTCCTCTCGTCATCTGGCATGGCAGCCGCTGACCCGGTGCTGCAGGAGGTGTGGCTCCTATGTCAACGGCATCGACTCGCACCCCGATGCGCGATCCGCTATCGTCGACGGGCGTTTCTCGGCCGGTATGAACCGACCCTTCGGGTCAACTTCGACAATCGTATTCAGTACCGGATGACCGGGTTTGATTTGGTCACACCATTCGACGCCGGACGAGCAGTCATCGATCCACGAACGACTGTGATGGAAGTCAAGTTCACTGGACGGGTTCCCCTTTGGCTTACCAAGACTATCGGGCGTCTCGGACTGCCAATGGTCCGGATGTCCAAGTACTGCTCGGCCGTTGATCGCGCGGTCTACGGCGGAGCACTCACCTGATATCTCCGTAGGAGGTGTGGTGGACGAATTCATTCGGCAGCTCACATCAGGCACATCACAGATCGGTGGTTTCGGCATTTGGGAAACGGTAGCCGCCTTGGGGTTGAGCTTCGTCCTCAATCTCTTAATTGCGTACGTCTACCGCGTGTCCCATCGGGGGCCTTCCTATTCGGTGTCCTTTGTACACGCCATGATCATCATGGGTGTGACCGTCTCCGTGATCATGCTCATTATCGGAAGCAATATCGCGCGCGCGTTCACGCTGGTGGGGGCGCTCTCGATTATTCGGTTCCGAAATGCCGTGAAAGACAGCCGGGACGTCGCATTCATCTTTGTCGCCATGGCGGTGGGGATGGGGACGGGGACGGGGTTTTATCTGACTGCGGTGATTTTTGCGTTAACGATGAGTGGCATGATATACACCCTGAGTCGTTTCGAGATCGGCGCGGCGGTTAGCCGGGAGGCCTTGCTCAAGGTCCATCTGCCGAGTGATCTAGACTATCACACTGTTTTCACAGATGTGTTTTATCAGCATCTCCGAGAGGCCTCGCTGCTTAGCGTCGAAACCCTCACGGGAGGGGAGCTGGTCGAACTGGTCTATTCGGTGGAGCTTCGACCGCAAGTCTCTGAAGGAGCGCTTCTCGATGCCATTCGCCCCGTGATACGGAACAACAAGGCTGTGGTCCTCGTGGGCCAGGAGAATATCGACGTGTGAGGCATTCATCACCAACGCGCTCCCTGGCGAAGTGGTTCTACCGTTCTGAGCGTCGTCTGATCCTCGCCTGGGTTCTGTTCCTGATCGTCGGAGTTGTCGCGATCGCGTTCCCTCCAATTCGCGACCGAATTTTCTGGCGTATAGAGGGCTTGGTCGAGAGCCGGGAGAAGTCCTGGATCGCGGCCGTAGACGAAGGGGAACGCCTCGTCACAGAGGGGCGGTTGGAGGAGGCCGAGCATTTCCTCCTCAATCTTGACCGCCGCTTCCCGGCCCGAACCGTCCGAGGAGCACTCGACCGGGACCGAGAGCGCCTCCTACGCACGCTTGGCCGGGTCTATGAAGGTCAGGGTCGATCCGGGCGGGCCCTCGTCGCATACCGGGCTTTGGAAGCCTTTGATCCGCGCAACTATCGCAATCGATGGGAGTTGGCCGCAGCACTTGAGCGACTCGAGGGAACCTGGACCTTCCCGATTGAAGCACGCGATGCCTATTCCTCGGTCTTGCAGATCTATCCGACCCACCTTCCATCCCTTCGGAGCGTGATTCGATACGACTTCGATCGAGGGGCCTTTGCCAATGCCATCGTGTCATGGGAACGCTCACTCAGGGCCCAGCAGTACTTGCCGCTCATCCTCGCAGTCGGCTCGGTCGAACAGATCAAGGTCGTCGTGGTCGATGGGGCGTGGCATGACATCGACGCCGGAATGCTCCGTGCCGAGGCCGAGGCGTTCACTCTGAGCACGGCGGGGTTTCCCACCGATGTGAGAGATGTTCGTATTGATCGTCCGTTGTATGCTGGAACCCCGGGGGGGCGACGCACACGCCGCGGCGCGGATGGCCTCCTGTCATCCGGTGTTGGAGACTCCAGCTCTCTGCTGTCGATTCCCTTGCCTGAAGGAGTATCAGAGTTGAATCGACTTCGACTCCAAGTCCGGATTCGTCGGCCTGTGGATGCGGAAACCTGGAGTATGGTACAAACCAGCTATCGAAACGCGCTGAATGATCAGGGATTGGAGTGGTCGAAGACGCGGGTGGTGGTTGTGCCGGATTCGGCCCAAGCAGATCAGGTTGAGGTCCCCGCGTGAGCCGCTTCCCACGACATGGTCTCGCCGGGAGTCGTGCGCGCTGGTGGCGTCGACTGCGGTGGATCGATGTTCTGCTCTTATCGGTGGTTCCCGTCGCGGTGGCAGGGTACCTCATCGCCCAGTCGATTGCGGCATTCGCGACCGCACAGTCCTTTGATGACTATTGGTCTCGTTCACGTGATTTACCGGGGGAGGTTTCAGCCCGATTATCAGTGATGGCCAATACCCCCCGGCTGGTTCGGCAAGACCGTGCTCTGGAGGCCCGCGAGGATGATCCCAACATCCTCAGCCTGATTGTTCCAGATGCAGAGTGGCGAGCCCTTTCCCGCGACCCGCAAGCAGGATTCGAGACCTGGATAGAGGCATCCGTCGCTCACGAAGGACGGCTGGACCCTGTCCGGCTACGCAAACGAGGCGACAACAGTATCCACTGGATTACTCCCAAGATGAGCTTTACCCTCCGGACCCCCCGAGAGAGCCTGTTACGTGGGGTCCGAAGTATGGGGTTTTCGGTCAAGGACGTGATCCCGCAATTTGTAGCGAGTCGGGTGTCGGAAGCGTTTGGGCTCTTCGGTGCGCGGCAGGAGATTGTTCCGGTCTTCGTCAATCGACGGTTCTACGGCCTCCATCGGATGATCGAAGCCCCGGATGAGTCGATGCTGCGACGGGTAAGGCGGATGCCGGGAAACATCTATCGGGGTGATGCCGCCGAGCGGGGAGAGTACTTCAAATCGCTGCCGCGGAGCCTCTTTCAAAACCCCTACATTTGGGATCGAGTCGCGGTGAGCGACCGTCCATCTGGTCCCCCGTCCACGCGCATGTTCGATCTGCTCGAAGCGCTCCACGATGAAACGATTGAAAGCCATCGCCGGCTCATGGCCATTGTGGATACGACCCATCTCGCCTCTCTCATGGCTGCGATGTTGGTCGTTGGCGATCCCTATCACATGGATGACGTCCACAATCAACTCTGGTATCAAGATCCCTCGAATAATCGCTTATATCTGCTTCCGTGGGATCTCCGGCTCCTCGATTTGGCGCGTCCAAGCATCGGGGTCAACGAATTCTGGCAGCAGGCCCTTCGCGATCCATTCTTGGTCGACGCAACTCTGCAGCGTGTACGGCTGGCGCTGGATGCTGGTCTTGTAGCCAAAGTGGATTCGCTTCTCGCTGTCGTGAGTGCTCGCTACGGTCCCTTTATCCGATTCGAGGAGCTTCGTGGAGACCTCGTTCCGCCTATTGGTTCGGTGGATTCGGTTCGGGTCCAGCTCACGCGTAACCTGACGGTGCTCGAACAGTGGATGCAAGACGCCCAAATCGCGTACGCCACAGGCCCTGCCAGCCCCGGACTTCGGATCATGGACTTCGAGAGTCGCGGGATGACGGGCGTAGATCTGATGGCCATCCGCGTCGCCGGGGGTGCACCAGGACTGGCCGTCGTCTTGGATACTGATCGAAACGGTAACCTGGACCCCACGGATGTCCGGGTCACAGGTCGTTGGCAGCACGAGGGTACGCAGTGGGAGTTCACCCCCAAGAGTCCGGTCGCTCTCCTTCCGGGCTGGTCGACGCCGCAAAGAGGTATTGCCGCTGGGCGAGTGCATTATCGGATTTTCCTCGTGGGAAAGAGCCGGGGCGCACCCATACCGGTGTTACAGAACCGAGTAACCGGCGAACCCGTTCCCCCGCTTTCATGGGATGCCGGCACGCCGATTGGACAAGGAGCGTCGTGGAGTCCCTGGGCCTTCCCGCCGGAGTCGCCAGAGCCGAGGACGTGGTCTGGGACAATCCGGCTGACGGAAACCCTCCGGCTGGGCTGGGGAGACACGCTTCGCATCACCCCTGGGACGACCATCCAGGTTGGTCCTGATATCTCGATCGTGAGTGAGGCACCGATCCTCGCCGGGGGGACCCCCGATCACCCCATTCGTATTACACGTCTCGATCCGGGTCGCCCCTGGGGGGCTGTCGCGCTGCAGGGGCCTGGGGCGAGCGGGAGTCGATTTCGGCACCTCATTGTGGACGGCGGCGGCGGCGCTTTGGTTGACGGGATCGAATACAGTGGCTCGGTCAATGTCCACTTGGCGCAGGATGTGATATTCGAGGATAGTCGCTTCTCTGCCAACGCCCGATCCGACGATATGATTCATGTATTGATGGGTGAGGTGGTGATTCGCCGGTGTGAGATTGTCCGCGCCAACTCTGATGCGATTGACTACGACTACGCGTTGGGGGCTATTGTCGACTCTCGCATCCGTGAGAGTGGAGGGGATGCCATCGATTTGATGGGTTCGAATCCCGTGATCGTCGGGAACCAGATCCTAGGATCGGGGGACAAAGGTATCTCGATCGGGGAGGCCAGTGAGCCGACGGTCCTGGCGAACACGATTGCGGAGGGGTATCGCGGTATCGAAGTAAAGGATCGCTCGACGCCGTTGATCCTGTGGAATCGTCTTGACAACAACCAGTCTGGTTTGGCATTGCGACAGAAGAACTGGCGCTACGGTGGGGGAGGATGGCCCCGCGTCTTCGGGCTCCAGATCGATGGCCCGGAGTCATTCACCATCGACTCTGTTTCTGGAGTCACCCTTCCGGCTCCCGTCGATTCACTAACGCTGAATACCGGTGTGGCGAGTAGTGGGATCCGCCGCGATACCGTCGATCGGGCTCTGGCATTAACTGCCGGGGTCGCCCTCACACGTGACGGCGGTTCACCTCAGTGGCAGATGGTGAACCCTGTTCCTCCCCGTGTGGAAGAGACCTTCACGGATGATTTCGTCCCCATGGATCCTTGGAGGATGGTGAATGGTGAGCGGCTCATGCGAAGGGACGGTCTTCTCGACCTCGTCGTTGGCCGGGAAGGGTCGATAGCCCGGGAGATCAAATGGGATCTAGCCGTTGATCACTTGCTCCTCCTCGATTTGGGTGGTCGGGATCTGAAGCAGATTGTTGTGAGCATCATGAGCGACTCGGGCTCGGTCATTTTGCCCCTGAAACCAGGTCGGGCTCAGTTTTCCCAAGCGGTGATCCGCGTCCCGCCGGGACGGTACCGTGAGGTTCGGATCACCGCTGTTCCCGTTGCCCGCATAGAGCGGGTGCAACTCTCTACCGGACTCACCGATCTCAAGCGAGGTCACCTCTTCCTGCGACGCCTGACGTTGGTGCCAGAGCCGTGACCGGGAGCGTTTCGTGAACTATCTCTGGATTGCTCTTGCGGCGGCGGCGGGGGTTGGGGTTCGGATCCCTTCAGGTCAAGGCCAAGCAGATAGTGCATGGTCCTTCGTGGTGCTCGGGCATATT
>JAJCZW010000017.1 GCA_029262155.1 Gemmatimonadota bacterium | reverse complement strand
CAGCAAATTCATAGTAATTTATAGGAGTGATGAAGCGCCATGCTCCTGGTCAATCATTCAAAAGCGCGAGGTAATTAAGATGGAAAACACGACAAACGGAAGTAATGGCAATCGCATTGGCGAAAATGATATTGTCATCTGCGATAACGTCAATAAGTGGTATGGGGAATATCATGCATTGCGTGATGTGAGTATGTCTGTAAAAGAACGGGAAGTGGTCGTAATTATTGGCCCATCCGGCTCTGGTAAATCGACGCTCATCCGCTGCATCAATCGCCTGGAAGAGCATCAGTCCGGCATAATCGAGGTAATGAGCACCTGTCTCGACGACAACGTCGACCACATCGACGAGATACGGCGCGAGGCCGGCATGGTCTTTCAGAACTTCAACCTTTTCCCTCACATGAGCGTGTTGGACAACTGCACGCTCGCGCCGACCCTCGTTCGCAAGACATCGCGTTCCGAGGCCGAAGAAACGGCCATGCGCTACCTCGAGCGCGTCAAGATACCCGAACAGGCGCACAAGTTTCCCGGCGAATTGTCCGGTGGTCAGCAGCAGCGCGTCGCAATCGCGCGCGCGCTCTGCATGAACCCAGAGATCATGCTCTTTGACGAGCCCACTTCGGCGCTCGACCCCGAGATGATCTCAGAGGTTCTGGAAGTCATGGTCGGGCTGGCGAAGGAAGGCATGACCATGGTCTGCGTCACCCATGAGATGGGCTTCGCCCGGCAGGTCGCCGATCGCGTGATCTTCATGGCCGAGGGCCGGATCGTCGAGGAAGCGCCGCCCGAAGACTTCTTCAATAACCCCCGGAACGAGCGCACCAAGACCTTCATAGGTCAGGTCATGGGCCACTGATCCGCGACGCGGTCAACGGTTCGAGTTCAAGACAAGGAAAGGAATAACCCTCATGAAACTGCAAGGCGTCATGCCAGCTCTCGTCACACCCTTCGACCAAAACGGCAAGATTGACTTCAAGGCTTTCGAGAGCCACTTGAGCAACCTCCGTGCCGCAGGAGTCTCAGGCTGGGTGCCGTGTGGCTCGTCGGGGGAATACAACCTGATGAGCGATCCCGAGCGCGATGAGGTGCTAAAGTTCGTTAAGGAATTCGCGAACGAGGGCGAGATCCTGATCGCCGGCACGAACGCTCCGCACACTGCGGGCGTTATCGAAAATACCCGCCGGGCCAAGGAGATCGGCTACGACACCGTTCTGCTGGCAACGCCGTTTTACACCAAGCCGACTGACGTCGAACTTGAGGAACACTTCCAGGCGGTGCTGGACGCGGTAGACGTGAATGTCGTGCTCTATTCCTACCCCGACAAGGACGGGATCGAGATCAGCTACGAGCTGATGGACGCGCTGGCCGACCATACCCGCATCATCGGGATCAAGGAAAGCTCCGGTTCGCTGCAACGCGCTATCGGCATTGCGACGCGCTACAAGGACCGTATCCAGCTTGTTTCGGGGTCGGACGACATCGCGCTCGACTTCATGTTCTGGGGGGCGGAATCGTGGATTTGTGGCCCGGCCAACTGCATGGGCAAGGCAGTATGCGACCTCGACCGGACTTTCCGGGCCGGTGACCTTGCAAAGGCAAAGGAACAGATGGCAACGCTCTACAACGCGATGAACATCCTCGAGTCAGGCAAGTTCGTGCAGAAGCTGAAATACGGCTGCGAGTTGCAGGGCACGCCGGTCGGCGAATGCCGGATGCCGCTCGGTCCGCTGAACGAAGACGAAAAAGCCGCCTTCCGTTCAGCTATGGAGCCGATCCTGAATTGGTAACCTCCCCAACTGGGGCAGTCCCAGACCGCCCCGTTTTTCCACTTGCAAGAACCCGAGGCTATCGTGACGGACACAGGCAGCACAACACTTGTCATCGGTGCCGGCGTGATCGGCGTCGCCATCGCGCACGAGCTTCAGAAGCGCGGGCGGCAGGTGACGCTTGTCGACCGTGACGCACCAGGCCGTGGGGCGTCCTACGGCAACATGGCCTCGATCGCCGTGACGGAGTTCATGCCCGCCTCGCGCCCTTCGGTATGGCGCCAAATCCCGGGCTGGCTCATGGACCGCGATGGCCCGGTCCGCGTTCGCCCCGCCACCATGCCGCGCCTGGTTCCGTGGTTCCTGCGGTTCCTCGCAGCGAGCCGCCCGCGCAAGCTGCGCGAGTTGGAGGCACAGGGAGCGGCTCTCTGCGAACGCGCGTTGCCGGACACACGGGCCCTGTTGCGCGACATTGGCGCCGAAGATGAGCTCTCGCAAGAGGGATGCCTCTCGCTCTACACTGACGAGGCCGAGTTCCATGCGGATCGGGACCATATCGATATCCTCGAACGCTTCGGCTTCCGGCACGAAGTCCTCGGTCACAATGCCGTCCGTGACCTCGAACCCGAGATTACGCATTCGATTAGCAAGGCGGTCCTGTTTCCCGACAACCGCTCGCTGAAAGATCCCTATCGCTTTGTGACGTGTCTTGTGGAGCGGTTCGAGGCGCTTGGCGGCACCGTTCTGCGCGGCGACGTGACAGAATTCGAGCGCGGTGCCCGGATCGAGGCGATCCGGCTCGCGGACGGCACGCGCGTCGCGGCTGACGAAGTGGTGATCTGCGCCGGGGCGTTCACGGGGCGGTTGTCAAAGAAGCTGGGGGAACCGATCCCGCTCGAGACCGAACGCGGCTATCACACGCAGATCGCGAAGCCTGGCATCTCGATGCGCCATTCGATTATCTGGCCGGCGCGCGCCTTCATGGTGACGCCCACCGCCGGAGGAATCCGCGTCGGTGGCACGGTCGAGATGGCGGGCCTCGACGCAGAGCCAGACTACCGCCGGGCCAAGATCACGGTGAAGCGCGCCCAAGAGGCGTTGCCGAACCTGAAAGTGGAGGATACGAGCGAATGGATGGGCCACCGTCCTGCGCTGCCCGACACTGTGCCGGTGATGTCCGGCTCCGCCAAAACTCCGGGCGTCTTCTACGCGACCGGTCATGGCCATCTCGGGCTGACCTATGCCGCCACCTGCGCGCGGCTGATGGGGCAGCTAGTCACCGGAGAGAGGCCAGAACTCGACCTTCATCCCTATCGTATCGATCGTTTCTGAAAGGAGTCGAAACATGACCGACAAGGTATGCCTGATCGTCGGCGGCGGCCGCGGCATGGGCGCGGCAACCGCCCGCGAAATGCACGGACGCGGCTACAAGCTCGCCCTGATGTCCCCGTCGGAGAGCTGCGAGGAACTCGCCGCCGAGCTGGGCGGAGTTGCACGCCGTGGCAAGGCGGAAACAGTCGAGGACATCCAGGGCATCTTCGATCTGACCATGGATACCTACAGCCGAGTCGACGCCGTGCTGATCCACGTCGGCGGCCCGCCCAAGGGCGATCTGCTCGAAATCTCGGAAGAGGACTGGGACAAGGCGAACGAGATGACTATCAAGCCGGTCATCCGCATGGCTAAGCTCGTCACGCCGGTGATGGAGAAACAGGGCGGCGGGTCGATCGTTAACATAACGACCTTCTCGGCGTTCGAACCGTCGCTGATCTTCCCGACCTCGAGCGTTTATCGCGCCGGCGTATCCGCCTTCACCAAGCTCTATTCCGACCGCTACGGCCCTGCGAACATCCGCATGAACTGCATCCTGCCGGGCTTCACCGACAGCCTCGACCTGCCGCAGAAGTATGCGGACATGTCTGCGCTTGGCCGCCTCGGAAAGGCCGAGGAGCAAGGCAAGGCAGCCGCGTTCCTGCTGTCCGAGGACAGTGGCTACATCACCGGCCAGAGCCTTAGGGTCGATGGTGGCGTCACGCGGGCAATGTGAGGCAGGCATGAAGGATCAGATATACATCGACGGCGCCTATGTCGCGTCGGCGTCGGGCGAGATGTTCGACGTCATCGACCCGTCGGACCGAACCGTGTTCCACCGGGTGCCGGCGGGTAATGCCGAGGATATCGACCGCGCCGTAAAAGCTGCCCGCCGCGCGTTCGATGACGGCCCATGGCCGCGTATGTCGGGTGCCGAGCGCGCCGCCGTTCTGCGCCGCATGGGCGACGAGATCGCCGCGCGCATGGACGAGATCGCGCGCATCGACGTGCAGGATAATGGCAAACCTCTACCCGAGGCGATCTGGGA
>JAJCZW010000016.1 GCA_029262155.1 Gemmatimonadota bacterium | reverse complement strand
GGATCGGGTTGCGGTGGTCCCAAAGTAAAGAGCTGGTCAGAGATGCCGGTGAGGTTATCGGACGCAAGGTCTAACTCTTCGCGCCAGCGCTCGCCGTGGATACCATCCGCTAAGGTGAGTACTTGGGCCGCATTGCGAATATCGTGTGCGAAACAGCGACTCAACCGATATAGGACATCAGATCGATGGAGCCGTTGGAGCACGGCAGCGGGCGTCGCGGGTGAGAGGGCAAACTCGGCCATGGGCACCAATGATACTGTGACCCGGCTCCCGCGACCAGCAGGACGCACAGACACCGCGGGGGCGTCGACGTGACCTCGTTCCTCCTTGGTCTCCAGCAATTACTCCAATCGGATGCGCGGCTCCCGACACTCCCGATGGTGGTGTTTCAACTCCATCACGTCTTGGAAAAAGAGGAACCTTCCCTCGACGAGGTGGTGCGGGTCATTGAACGCGACCCTGCGCTGACGGTACGACTGCTTCGGTCCGCCAACGCCGCAGCGTGGGGCTCGGGCACTGAGATACGGACCATCAAGGAAGCCGCCGGGGTGCTTGGCCTTCCTGAGATTCGGGCACTCTCCCTCGTGAATGCAGCGGTTCAGGCGTTCGCCAATGGAGGGCAGAGCCTTGATCACCGCCGATTCTGGGAGCACTCCACCGCCGTGGCCCTGGTGGCCAATTGGTTGCAAGGCGGGATGGCCCCCCCGGACGACCCCGACGAAGATCCGTACGTGGCAGGGCTACTCCACGATGTAGGCCACCTCATTCTCGATCAGTTTTTCCCCGACGCCTTTGGGCAGATCAGTCTCCAAACCCGAGACCGGGGCGATCCCGCTTGGCAGGTCGAAGAAGAACAGTTGGGTCTTGACCACGGTGAAGTTGGTGGCCTGCTTCTCGGGCGCTGGGATCTCCCGCGCTCGATCGTCGACGCCGTTACCTGTCACCACCACCCGGACGCCGCCCCTCGGAAACACACCCGCCTGTCGTTGATCGTTTGGGGAGCGGAAGCATTGTGTAGCGCCGCAGGGCTGCACCTTCCTCACGAAGGGGCCGCAGCGATTCGGCCATCGGCGGTGTTGGCGCGACTCGACATGCCTCAGGACGAAGAGGAGGTCGTGTTATACGAGGTGTGCAGGATCGGTGAACGGGCTCGGGAGATGATGCAGGTGCCCGAGAACGTGGCGACCTCCTCGTTGTCAGCGTAACCGCGGTAGATTGCCTCGCGGGGTGGGATGAACCCACCCAACACGAGGGCGCATGTCCAGAACGCATGTCAGCAGTGGGACTCCCTGGGAGCCACTCATCGGGTATAGCCGGGCCCTCCGAGTTGGCCAATGGGTGTTTGTCTCTGGAACCACCGCCACCGATAGCGCAGGCGATGTTGTGGGTCGCGATGATCCCTATCTCCAAACCCAACAGATCCTCCGGAACATCGCATGGGCCCTGGAGCAGGTCGGTGGCAGTCTCGCCGACGTGGTTCGTACCCGCATCTACCTGACTGATATCAGTCAGTGGAAGGAAATCGGACAGGCCCACGGTGAAGCGTTTGGCGAGAGTCGGCCGGCAACGGCTATGGTGCAGGTTGCCGGGCTCATTGCTCCTACCATGCTGGTGGAGATCGAAGCAGATGCGATACTGGGCTCGGACGACGTCGATGATTGACGCCTCAGCCAAGGAATCGCCGTGAGCCACGACCCGCTCGGCACTCGGATGCTCCACCAGGTTCTCCTGGGTAGTGCCATTGACTATGCCGGCCTCTTCCCTCCAGCCTCCCTCTCCCTTGAGGACGCGGTGCGGAACTACGCGACGTACCTAGCTTCCGATGATGCGTGGGCGTTGGGACGATTCGTGGTCGGAGGGCCACATCTCGGTGCCCTTGGGGCTCTCTTAGATCAGAGGATGGGAGATGGATCCGAGTCTCGATGGAAAGTGACGGTCGTTGCAGGACCTCATCTGGGTGAGACCTATAGGCAAATCGAGAGATTCAATCATCAGCAGTGTGAACGGGCCCTGGTTGATTCCTTGGAGTATAGGGTCAGTACGATAGGTGCATTGGAGGACGGGCCCGACTGTGACACCGACCTGCCCCTTCGCTACATGGAGATTCCCCTCATCGATGATCCCGGGCCGCTGCTCGATCAATTGAGTCAGGCGGGTCTCCGGCCCAAGATTCGGACTGGGGGCATCGTCGCCGATCGGTTTCCGACTGAAGGGCAGGTACTCCGATTTCTCAAGGCAACGGTGGAACGACACCTCCCCTACAAGGCGACGGCAGGTCTCCATCACCCCCTCCGTGGGGAGTACCCATTGACCTACGAAACGGAGAGTGCCCGCGGAACGATGCACGGATATCTCAATCTGCTATGCGCAACGGCTCTCCTCCTCGCCGGGGTTGCCGAGGAACCAGTCGGTCGGGTGCTCCACGAAACCAGCTCGAAGGCGTTCCGGTTTGCCGATGAGGGACTCGAGATTCACGGCCGGAAGCTTGACCTGAAGAGCCTTCGCAGGGCGAGAACAGAAGGACTCCAATCGTTCGGCTCCTGCTCTTTTACTGAACCCGTCCAAGCAATGGGAGTGTGGTCGTGACAGCGCATGCGACGACTGACCGTACCCACGATCCCAGAGGGCGCTCGTGGGTGGACTCTGCCAATCGAGCGGGCCATGATTTTCCCGTCCAGAACCTCCCGTTCGGCGTGTTCCGTCGGGGCGAGTCAGGCCCCA
>JAJCZW010000015.1 GCA_029262155.1 Gemmatimonadota bacterium | reverse complement strand
ACGAGGGCTGGGCGTGCGTCGGGGTCCAGATGTTGTCCACCCTCCACCCCCATGGCAACACACCCATGTTCATCGGCCCAGGCGAGGAGCGTTCCATCCAGGTATTCCTCGAGACCGAGGATGAGGGGACACCCCATCCTTGTGGCAAACCGCCTGTTCCGCAGGGTGTCACCCAATAGGACAAAGGGAGACGACGGACCCGATGTCGTGTGGAGATCAAGCAGGAACACTGGACCACGAGCACGGTGGATAGCAAGCTGAATCTCATCGGACAATGCGGCCAGCTCCGCCGCCTCGCGACAGTGGTCTCCCATCCGGGGCGTCCCGGCCGCGGAGGGCCAAAGGCGATTCATATCCGCATCCAGAAACCGACGATCGGCCACAAGGGCACCGATGTTTCCGGTAAGACCGACCAACTCACCCTGAAACGGGAGCGCCCGAGAGGTGAACGCGTCCAACACCTCCCTAAGTGCTTCGCTCCCTGCCGGTTCGTTGCCGTGTAACGATCCGATACCAATCACCGTCGGGCCGGGCCCGTCGCTTCGAAGCCGGCCGAGGACCCGGGGGGGAGAGTGGGAGTGGGAGTGGGAGTGGGAGGGGGAGGGCACGGCAAGAACCGGCACATCATTGTTCTTCCATGGAGACTCCGTCCCGTCAGCCATCCATCTTTTCCTCCAGGAGACGCTCGGCGATCGGCACGAGGTCATCGTGAGTGACGATCCCCACCAGTGTCCCCTGCGCCACGACCGGTAGGCAGGTCACCATGTGTGCGCGCATCAGTCGGATCGCATCCAGGGTAGTCGTCCCAGGGGAGACGGTGAGAGGCTCCGGATCCATAATCGAGCGGACCGGTTGGCAGGCTTCATCGGAGCTGTGACATCCCGCCAAGAGCCGGAGGACCGCCCCGTAGGAGACAAGACCAACGAGGCGATGTTGGTCGTCTTCGACCGGGATCTGACGCACTCGCTTCCAGTCCATCACCAGCGCCGCGAGATCAACAACCTCATCGGCCCCGACCGTAAAGAGTTCGGTGGTCATGAACTGCTCGACCCGCTGGTAGTTGTGACGCCACCCTCCCCCATCTTGTATCACGGCCGGTTCCCATAGATGCGCCGCGATCCCATCCTGTTGTTGCCTGGCCATCGATGCGGTCAGCGCAGTGAGCCGCTCGGTACGGGTACCACTGCGTCCCATCGCAACGAGCGAATCCTCGAGCCATGCCGCACCGGTACAACCGGTGGTGACCCGTGCCTCCAAGACACCGAGGTATCGATCGATGTCTTGGGCAGCTATCCCTGCCGTTCGAAGGCCATCGCGGGCGATCGGGATCAATTCCTGGATAATCAGATCTGGTGCGCTCACAGCACGACCCCCGAACCAGGTAAACCCAGCCTTCAGCCCACGCCGGGCGGCGGCCAAGAAGTTCGCCCGGGCATCGTCAAAGCTGAGTTGGGTCGTGACGTCGCCCCAAGCGTCTTCGCCGCCACACATCAGCCCGATCCAGAAAGCGGCGTTGGCGACCTCATCGACGATGGTTGGCCCGGAGGGGAAAATCCGGCATTCGATCCGGAGATGGGGAGCCTCTGCACCCCATCCGTAGCATGGTCGATTCCACTTGTAAACCGTACTGTTATACAGCTGGAGTGATCTGAGTTCTGGCACTTCGCCCCGCGCAAGACTCTCCATCGGATCTTCTGGAGCGTCCATGCCGAAGAGGGCGGGTATGCGCGCGATGTCTTCCTGGAAGAGTTCCACGACCGATTTTCGCACCCAATGCTCACCGAATCGAACCCGTGGGGTCAGATCCCGTGCGGATGGGGTTGATGCTCGGGTATCCAAGGACCTTTGGAAGAGAGGAATGCGGGTTTCGCTCCAGAGCCGACGCCCGAAAAGCAGGGGGGAGTTAACTGCAGCGGCAAGTACCGGCCCGGCAATGGCTTGTGCTACATTATAGCGACGGGCGAATTCAGCAGCCGAGACCTGGAGATGGACCTGAAAACTTGTATTGCACCCTTCCAACATCACCGAATCGTGTTGGATCCGAAGCTCGTCGGTCCCTTGGATATGAACCTGGTATCGTCCTCCGCTCGCCCGGGTCAGGACATCGTTGAGTGCGAAGTATCGCTCTCGGGGGGTCAGGTTCTCCATGCGCAGGTCGGAGGTCATGAGGGTAGGCAGAATCCCCGTCAAAATGACATCCGCCCCGAGGGGTTGTGCGGCGGCACGGGTCTGTTGGATCATCGCTCCGAGGGTCGCTTCGAGTTGGCTGAAGCATCTCCCTGTCAGTTCTGCCGGGGGAAGGTTGATCTCCATATTAAATTGGGCCAACTCCGTGGTAAACGCCGGATTGTTGAGATTCTCCAGGACCTGCGGAGCGACGGGAGCAGGCCTAAACCCTCGGTCGACCAAGAACAGTTCTTGCTCGGCCCCGATCCGACGGATACCCGACTCGAACCGCTCCTCGGCCAACATACGCTCAAGTGCCCGGAGATCCCGCAGCAGCGCCCGAGTGAAGACCCGAAACTCTTCGGGATTCAGATTACTGGACAAATCCTGGCGTCCCATACATTCCTCACTGAGTCAACGGTCGTCTTCGCGACACCCGCTGCGCCCCCAAGAATGAACCCACTGCTCCCCTGCCTTCGTCTGTGCAATGGTAGCGTACCGAGGCAACGGGGCTCATCGCAAGTCGGTCTTGCAACGAATACCCCTTGTTCTGCGTATAGTCTATCTGAGCACGAACGGCCGGGTCGAAACCCGGCCGTTCGTCTGTCATCATTCTTGCCAATGTGAGCCATGACCGGTTTTGCCTCAATCTCCCAACGACTTTCCCCTTGGACGCTACTCTGCGTTGTGGCCCTACCGCTTCAGGCCCAGGAGGCGGCTTCAACGCCTCCTGAGGCGGTCGCGCTCCGCTCGGTCCCACCGGTCGTACTCGATGGTCAGCTGGATGACAGCGCGTGGAAGTCGGCGAAGTTCATTACAAAGTTTACTCAGCAGGATCCGGTACAGTATGCTCCTGCAACGGTCCCAACTGAAGTCGCGTTCATCTATGACGACAATGCACTCTATATCGGTGCGCGAATGACGCGTCCGGACGGATCCTTCCCTCGGAACCTGACCCGGCGTGACCAATACGGGAACGCCGAGCATATCGTTATTTCACTTGACCCGTACCTCGACCGACGGACGGCGTACAGTTTTGTGGTCACGGCTGGGGGGACGCGGATCGACTACTATCATGCGACAGACAGCGATGACTTTCGCTCACGCGATTTCACTTATAACCCAGTTTGGGAAGCGAAGGTTCACACCGATTCGGTGGGGTGGACGGCGGAAATTCGCATTCCGTTCTCCCAGCTTCGCTACAACACGGCCACAGAACAACTGTGGGGTCTCAACATTACTCGATGGATGCCGGACAAGAATGAAGAGGTGTTTTGGGTCCTGGTCCCCCGAGATGAAACGGGGTACAGCTCTCGCTTTGGCACCCTCAGTGGAATCAACAACCTTCGCCCCACCCGACGGATCGAACTCCTGCCGTATGTTGCCAGTGAAGGAAACTTCGACGGCACCGTCGAATCGAGAAACCCGTTTAACGATGGGAGTGAGCTTGCAACGCGCCTTGGGGGCGACTTCAAAATGGGACTGGGCCCGAACCTGACTTTGGAAGCGACGGTCAATCCTGATTTCGGTCAAGTCGAGGCCGATCCGGCCGAACTGAACTTGACCGCGTTCGAGACGTTCTTTCGTGAGCAGCGACCGTTCTTTACCGAAGGGAGCCAACTCCTTCCGGGCGACAACTTGTTCTACTCTCGACGCATTGGTGCGCCGCCACGGGGCCCAACCGAGGGAGTCTTCGTGGACCGACCGTCGAACAGCACCATCCTGAGCGCGGCGAAAGTGACCGGTCGATTGCCCTCGGGTCTCTCCGTCGGGGTTCTTGCCGCAGCCACCGCTCGGGAGTATGCCCGCGAACAGGCCGATTTCGGCTCGCCAATTGATCGAGTGGAGGTTGAGCCCGTGTCCTTCTTTGGCGCCGCCCGGGTCCAACAGGAGGTGGGCCGGAATGCCTCGACGGTTGGGTTGAGTCTTGCCGGTATGCGGAGAGACTTCACGGCAAACTCGGCCTTGGTCGGGCGGTTCACCCAGGGAAGCTTTTCCGGCGCGGCCGATGGACTCCTGCGGCTCAACAACGGCGAGTACGAGTTCCGAGCCTCGGCTGGGTGGAGCCAAGTGACGGGCGACACCGCAGCCATTCGCCGAATCCAGGAAGCTCCCGCCCACTACTTTCAACGTCCCGATGCCGACCAGGTGCGACTCAACCCTCTCCGAACCTCTCTGACCGGTTTTGCCGGAAGCATCCGGGCAGACAAGAATGCGGGCAATTGGCTCTGGGGTGCCGGTCTGCGGACCCAGAGCCCCTCCTATGAAACAAACGATGCCGGACGACTGAGCCGCGCCAACACTATCGATCTCAATTGGGATATCAACTACCGCAACACAGACCCCGGGCCGGTCTTTCGAAACTGGCGTGCTGGGATCTCCAACAATGTGACATGGAACTACGATGGCGATAGAAGGTCCAGCCGGTTTGGCGCGTTTTCCAACGTCACGCTGAGGAACTACTGGTCGGCCAACATGAATGTATGGCTCCGGCCGCGGGGACAGAGCGACGTCCTCACCCGGGGCGGCCCCCTCATGCAAACCCTCCGTGCCTATGGGGCAGAGCTGCGCCTCGGCTCCAGCCGCAACAACCCCAATCGGGTTCGGTTGAACCTGTCGGGATCGCGGTCGGAGGACGGGGGGTGGTCCTACCAGGTGGAAACCAATCTGACCCTCCGCCCGTCTCCGACCATCGGTATCAGTCTGGGGCCGGAGATCGAGCGACGGGTGAACCCGCAACAGTTTGTGGGGACGGCTGATCGGAGCGGTCCGGAGACGTTCGGGACTCGGTACCTCTTTGGCCGGATTGATCGCACGGTACTTTCGGCCCAATTCCGTATCAACTACACCATGACTCCCAATCTCACGTTGGAGGTGTACGCCGAGCCGTTCACGGCCAGCGGCCGCTTCAGCGACCTGGGCGAGTTAGCCAAGGCGGGGACCCCCGATCTCAGAGTCTTTGGATCGAACGGCACCACGGTGACGCCGGTTGGGGATGGATCGATCACCATCGATGACACGCGAAACGGCGATTCCTTCGATATCGATCCACTCGATTTCAATCGGTTCAGTTTCCGGAGCAATGTGGTGCTCCGGTGGGAGTGGACTCCGGGCAGCACTCTCTTTTTGGTTTGGCAGCAGGACAAATCCGAAGAGTGTGAGATCCAGGACCCAACCGGATGCCCGCGTGGGACGCGGCCAGGGGATCTCCCCACCGTGGGAAATCTCTTCAAGGCTCTGGGTACCCAAGGTCGGAACTTCATCGCAGTCAAAGCGAGTTACTGGATCCCGGTTCTGTAGACCACATCGCGGAAATGACCGGCCCCAACACGCAGGCACTTCACGGGTGCGCACTCGGGATGTTACACTGACTAGACTCCTTATTCCCTTCACTGGAGACCGTCCGCATGGCCTCTCGTTCCCTTCGCCGGTACCTCGCCGGCGTGGTGCTCGGCGTCTTCATCCATCACTCGGCGATCGCACAGACTCCGCTTCCTTCTCCGCAGAGTCAATTCGGCTTTGCCATCGGCGACGACTACCAGCTCGCAACCTACACGCAATTTGCAGCGTATTGGGGGAAGCTGGCGACCGCCTCAGATCGGATGCAGTTGGACACCATCGGACTGACGGCCGAAGGACGACCCCAGCTGATGGCAATCATCTCCTCCCCACAGAACCTGGCCACCCTCGAACGCTATCGTTCGATCGCCGCTCGCTTAGCTCGAGCTGAGGCGTTGACCGATGCCCAGGCCCGCACTCTCGCCCACGAGGGGAAGGCGGTGGTCTGGATTGATGGAGGGCTCCATGCCACGGAAGTACTCGGCGCGGCCCAACTGATCGAACACAGTTGGCAGATGGTGAGCCAAAACGATCCCGAAACGCTGCGATTCCTCGACGATGTGATTCAACTTCTGGTGCATGCCAATCCGGACGGTATGGAACTGGTCTCCGGCTGGTACATGCGGCGCGTGGATTCGCTCCAGCGGTCCACCAGCGGGATTCCTCGACTGTATCAGAAGTACATCGGCCATGACAACAATCGAGATTTTTATCTCAACGCCATGCCCGAGACCGCGAACATGAGTCGGGTGATGTTTCGAGAGTGGTACCCACAGATCATCTACAACCACCACCAAACCGGGCCGCGAGGAACGGTGATGTTCATGCCTCCGTTCCGGGATCCGTTCAACTACGTCTACGACCCCCTTATTCCGGCGGGTCTGAATCTGGTCGGTGCCGCGATGGAAACTCGAATGGCGGCAGAACAAAAACCGGGCACCACCCGCCGCTACGGAGCCAACTACTCCACGTGGTGGAACGGCGGACTCCGGACGACCGCCTATTTCCACAACATGATCGGTCTGTTGACCGAAACGATTGGGAACCCGACCCCCACCGCCATTCCATTGGTGGTGAGTCGTCAGCATCCCAACGGCGACACACCCTATCCCATTGCTCCACAACCTTGGCACTTCCGACAATCGATCGCGTATTCCCTCACCGCCAATCGTGCGGTCTTGGATGTCGCCAGCAAGCACCGAGAAGATTTCCTCTACAACATCTATCTCATGGGCCGCAATGCCATCGCGAAGGGGAGCCAGGACAGTTGGACTCGATGGCCTCACGCGGTCGCGCGCATCGAGACCGCCGCCGCTGCAGCGCAATCCACAAGCGACCAACAAGACCCGGGCGGGTTTCCCGGCAGAGTCCGGGATGTCGATCCCAGGTTCCTCGCGGCCTTTGAGGATCCCGCCACGCGAGATCCACGCGGATACATCCTCCCCAGCGACCAGGCCGATTTCCCTACGGCCACGAAGTTCGTCAACTCACTGATCAAGTCGGGTATTGACGTCTCGCGGGCGACCACTGCTTTTGAGGTCGCTGGCAAAGCCTATCCGGCCGGGTCCTACGTTATCCAGACCGCCCAGGCGTTCCGACCCCACATCATCGATATGATGGAGCCCCAGGACCATCCCGATGATATTCCCTTCCCTGGCGCACCTCCCCGACCACCCTACGACAACGCCGGATACACGCTGGCCATGCAGATGGGCGTGGCCTACGATCGTATCCTGGAGGGATTCACCGGGCCATTCGAGAAGATTCCTGACGTGATCACAGCTCCCGCTGGCGGTCACGTCGCTGTGAGTGCCAATGGGTGGCTCCTCCGGCGCAACGTGAACGACGCTTCGATCGCCGTCAACCGCCTCCTCGCCGCTGGTCAACCAGTACACGCGATGTCGGCTTCCTTCGAAAGGGATGGAGAACGCTACCCCGCCGGGACACTTCATATCCCTCTCACACCATCGTCCAGTACGATCGTTACCGCGGCGGCCCACGATCTTGGGCTACACTTTGACGCGGCGGGAACCCCCTCCACCGAAAGCATGACCCCGGTTCGGTTTGCCCGAATCGGCCTCGCCGATCGGTATGGGGGATCGATGCCGTCAGGGTGGATTCGGTTCCTGCTTGAGCAGTTCGAGTTTCCGTTCGAGGTGGTGTACCCCGAGCGACTCGACACCGGAAATCTCCACAAGGATTTCGACCTTCTGATCTTTCCCGATGGGCTCATCTCGGCCAGAGGGGGGCGATTCGGTGGTGGCGGTGGGCGAGACCCCAAACCGGAGGATGTCCCACCAGAGTATCGGGACCACCTCGGCGCCATTACAGCAGCGCGCACGGTACCGGCCCTACAAGAATTCATGCATGCTGGGGGGACCGTCGTCACGATTGGCGGATCGACCAGCCTCGCCCAAATGCTCGGCCTCCCGTTCTCAAACCATCTCGCCGAGCTGAGCACGACGGGGGAGCCGACCCCACTCCCCAGGTCCAGGTATTTCATCCCCGCGTCCCTCCTTCAGGTCCGGGTGGATACCACCCATCCGATTGCCTGGGGGTACAGCGACCACGCCATCGTCATGTACGATGAAAGTCCGGTTTTTCACTCCGAACCGGCTTGGCAAACGACCGGTATCCGACCCATCGCATGGTTTGATTCCGAAGCGCCCCTTCGGAGTGGCTGGGCTTGGGGCCAAGGATTTCTGAAAGGGGGAGTTGCCGCTGCGGAAGCGCAGATTGGGGCGGGACGACTCCTTCTCTTTGGACCTGAGATCACCTTCCGTGGGCAGCCGCACGGAACCTTTCGATTCTTGTTCAACAGTATCTTGACCGCAGGGGGATCCGGCGCAAAGGAGTGAAACGTATCGTAGAGGTCCTCAGTGCCACCTCAGGTTGACTGGCGATTATCCTCGACCAAGTCCTCCAAGGACTCCTCTACACCACCGGCATCCATCAATCTGGCCGCAAGGAGCGGCATCGCTGCCGGGATGGCGAGTTGCGGATCGAGTCGCATGAGTTGGAGAACCCAATCTGCGCCGTGTCGTATCTGGTGTAGCGAATCAACCCCAGGCTGAAGCATTTGGCAGCTCCTTCTTGGAACGGGGATATGGAACACCTCCCTTGATCCAAGGTGCAAGAAGGGTTCCAAGGGACAGTCTGGATGTCGCCCCGACCAAGGTGCCGAAGCAAGTCGCACAATGGGAATACCTTGGCGTGCGGCTGCTTGACCCTGAAACGTCTCCGCTTGGGACCTGCCCGAGAGTGGACATAGGGCAATCTCAACAACCTGATGCTATTCTTCCACACCGCCAGCGACCCACCACCGGAGGACATGTGCCCACTTCCTACCCCAACTCACCCACCCTTCGCCCCAAGCCTCGCCGTGGGTGGTCACTCATCGTCTTGTTGGCGGGAATCAGTACGGTCGGCTGTAGCGCATGGCGGGTGGAGGATGTCCCAGTGGCAGAAGTCATTGACCGGGATCGTCCGGAGGTACTCAGGGTCACCAGGATAGACGATTCCTTTCTCCCAGTTTACGACCCGGTCATTGTGCGGAATTCTCTACGGGGACTCCCCACCGCACGAGCAGTGAACGGTATCTCGATTTCGCTGGGCGACATCCGGTCGGTGGCAACAAAGCACTTCAGCTTTGGCAAAACGGCCCTCCTCGTCCTGGCGAGTGCCGGCGGCCTCGTGGTCTTCGATTTGCTGCAGTCGGTCAATGAACCGACCGCAGGGTTCTAACCGAAGCTCGGATGACGAGAATCCTTGGTCTCATTCTCTTCTGTGGATGGGCCTTCCCTTGTCCGACCCTTGCGCAAACTGACACAGTCCAACTCATCATCAGCATCCCGGGTGTCCTCGCGGGCGTCGAGGTTCGGCTGTCTACCAATGGGCGGGCGGTGTTTTTTCGATTCCCCGGCAGCGGTCGCGTCACACTCCCGATCGACAGTCCGCCGGAGGACACACTGCGTCTGGACCTAAGCCTCCAGAAACTCGCCAACGTTACCATGGCTAAGCGGTGGGCCACGACGGTGCACCTAAATCAGTCCGGCCACCTGGAGTGGGTTCTCGATGGCACGGGAAGTTCCACCACGCTCCAATGGGCGGCGATCAGAATCGAGGCCTCAGAGCCTATGAGCGTTTTGGTGAGTGGACGGCGGGTGGGCAATACTCCGCTGATGCATGCGGTGGCTCCGGGCGGACCGTGGGAGGTGTTATGGCGACGCGTCGATGGAACGACCGTGTGCGTCACCAGCCTAGCATCTGAGGAGGGCGCGACCTACACCCTGACCTGCGATACTGAGACAGGCCAAGTTGCCCGGGGCGCCCACTCGACGGATCACTCTTCGGCGGACGTGGGATTCCGGCGCTCGAGAATAGCGAGTCGATCCCGGAGCTTTTGAATATCCAGGGCATGAAAGGCGAGCATGCGTCGCAGGGTTCTGACCTGATCCTTGAGTACTTTAACACTCCCTTCGGCCCAACCGTCTGACACCCGCACCGCCCGACCCCGCCAGCGATAGAATGTCAGCTCGGAGATACCCATCTTCCGACAGATCTCTTGAACCGGTACGCCATCGGCTTCGTACTTGAGAAGCTCCGCGATCTCGACTGCGGAAGACGGCTCCACTCGACCGGTCGGTGTGATGGGAAGGGTATCTAGGTCGGCCAGGTGGGCTGGCATGTCATCCTCGTTTGCCATGCATCTTATACGGACGGCGGGGGCCATTTGTTAACCCGCAGTTAACACCTACTCCCCGGACGGCCATCCCCTTACTAAAGGACGGTCCAAGTCCGGCCACCGGCTAGGAGGGCATCGAGGTCGGCTTTTCCAGCCTGAAGCTCCTCAGTCACCTGGTCCAACACCACATGCTCATAAGTCGGGGCGGGTGAATCAAAGATCACCCCGATCGCCATCGGGAAGACCGGGGGCGCCATCCGAACGAGGAGTGTCGCGAGGGCTTGGTCCTTTTCATTGTGGACCAACACGTCATCATCAGTAACCCCCTCTTCACCGGGAGTCACCACTTCAAGGCTGAGGGTTCCTGGCCGAATCCGGAGCCCATGGGTGCGGTTTGCCCCAAACCGAAGTGGCTTGCCGTGTTCAACGTAAATCTGGTTATCCGGTATCACTCGACGTTCGGTGAATTCATGAAACGCACCGTCGTTGAAGACCACACAATTCTGGAAGATCTCCACGAGCGCCGCCCCGCGATGCTGATGAGCCCGGGTCAGCACCTCAACCAACTGCGGTTGCTGAATATCGACTGCGCGGGCAAAGAATCGAGCCCCAGCCCCCAAGGCGAAAGCCCCTGGTATGAGGGGAGCATCCACGGACCCACGCGGCGTGGATGGCGATCGGGTTCCTAATCGAGAGGTCGGTGAGGCCTGCCCTTTGGTCAATCCATAGATTTCGTTATTGAACAACAGCAGCTGGAGGTCAACATTGCGACGGAGGACGTGTAGGGTATGATTGCCACCGATGCTCAGCCCGTCGCCATCGCCCATGACCACCCAAACATCCAAGTCAGGGTTCGCGAGCTTCACGCCGGTTGCGATCGCAGGTGCCCGACCGTGTATCGTATGGAAGCCGTAGGTTGAAACGTAGTACGGAAAACGCGATGCGCACCCAATGCCCGAGACAAAGACAGTATCTTCACGCGATGCACCCAGCCCGGCGAGCGTCTTGGTTACGGCCTTCAGAATGGCATAGTCACCACACCCGGGACACCAACGCACCTCCTGATCGGAAGTGAAATCCTTGGCAGTCAATGTCGGGGCGGTCATGCGGAGTCCTCCAGCTGGGCGTGGATCGCGGCTACCAACTCGCTGATCTTAAACGGCTTTCCGGTCACCTTGCTCAAACCTTGGGCCGGGAAGAGAAAAGCACTCCGCAACAGGGAGACGAGTTGCCCGTTGTTCATCTCCGGGACGAGGATCTTTGAGAATCCGGCCAGCAGTTCCTGGAGGTTCTGCGGGAAGGGGTTGATATATCTGAGGTGCACATGGCTTACCCGCAAACCTTTCTCGCGTGCCGAGGCAACCGCCTTGAAGATCGGTCCAAAGGTTGAGCCCCACCCGACGACGGCCAAATCGCCGGTCGCCTCACCGAGGGCCGTCTCCTGCAACGGGATATCCTTGGCAATGCCGGCGATCTTCCCAGCCCGGAGGTTAGTCATCTGTTGGTGATTCTCGGGATCGTAGGAGATGTGCCCCGACGAGGTGCTCTTCTCAAGGCCCCCGATGCGATGTTCGAGATCAGGCGTCCCTGGTACGGCCCAGGCGCGCGCCAGCGTCTCGGGGTCTCGCACGAAGGGATGGAATCCTTCGGGATCCTTCCGCTGAGTGACTGGAAATTCCGGGATCCCATCGGTATCGGGCAGGAGCCAGGGCTCCGCCGCGTTGGCCAAATATCCATCGGTCAACACCATGACCGGCGTCATGTACTTGGTGGCGAGCCGGACCGCTTCGATCCCAACCTCAAAGCAGTCGGTGGGCGTGGCGGTCGCGATCACCGCCAACGGGGCATCACCATTGCGACCATACATCGCCTGAAAGAGGTCGGACTGTTCCGTCTTAGTTGGGAGTCCCGTGGAGGGGCCGGCCCGCTGAGAATTCACAACGATCAGGGGCAGTTCAGTGCTCACGGCGAGCCCGATCGCCTCCCCCTTGAGAGCGATCCCCGGTCCGGAACTGGACGTGACCCCCAACGCGCCGGCGTAACTCGCCCCGATGGCCGAGCAGACTGCGGCGATTTCGTCTTCGGCTTGGAAGGTGACCACCCCATACCGCCGCAATCCTGCCAGGACATGAAGAAGGGGAGACGCTGGGGTGATCGGATAGGAACCGAACATGAGACGATCGAGTCCTGCCGCGCGGAGTCCGGCCACCAGCCCCCAAGCCAAGGACTCTGTTCCGCTCACCGTACGATATGTCCCCGGGGGAAGATCAGCCCGGCCCACCGCGTAGCCTGTCAGGCCACCGGGGAGCTCAACGGTTTCTCCATAGGCGTGGCCTGCATTCAGGGCCGCGATATTCGCATCAGCGATTTTGGGGATCTTGGCAAACTTCTTTCCCAACCACTCGATCGTCGCGGATCGGTCCCGATCATACATCCAGAGCATGAGGCCGAGTGCCCACATGTTCCGGCAGCGAAGGGCCTCTTTCGAGGTGAGATCGCAGGAGGCCACTGCTTGTTGGGTGAGGGTGGTCATGTCGAGCACAAGGGACCGGTACTGCACCAGGGTGCCATCCTCCAAGGGGTTGGCACTATATCCGGCCTTCTCCAGATTGCGCGGGGTGAACACGGCGGAATCGACCAGCACTAGTCCACCGATCCGGACATCTCTCAAGTTCGTGATCAGCGCCGCAGGATTCATCGCGATCAGCACGTCGAGATCATCCCCGGCGGTAAGGACGTCGATCGATCCGAAATGGATTTGAAACGCGGAGACCCCAAAGGTGCTCCCGGTGGGAGCCCGAATCTCAGCGGGGTAGTCTGGGAACGTTGACAGGTCCGATCCGGCCAGGGCTGATTCGACGGTGAACTGCGATCCCGTCAACTGCATCCCGTCGCCCGAATCTCCCGCGAACCGAATGACAACGGAATCCTGCCGCTCCCGTACCGCCTCAGATCCTGCTGCTGACATGGTCATTGCGGAGCCGCCTCCCACGGCTGTCGCCCATTCTTCACTGCTCGGCTCTCCCGGCAGGGGTTCGTGGGAACGGCGTAATCTAGTTGGGGTCCCCGATCGAGTCAGGTCCGAACGACACGACGCACGAGCGGACCCACCGTCAGCCCTTGGATAATGATGGAGAAGGCGACGATGATGTACGTCACCGTGATGATGAGATCCCGGGCGTCCCCTTGGGGAAGGGAGAGGGCGAGAGCGACCGAGATACCTCCGCGGAGGCCACTCCAGGTCAGGACTGTCACCACGCGGGGTGAGAAAACCCGCCACCGTTGCATGACCCGGACGGGAATACCGACACTGATCCAGCGGGCGGCAAGCACCACCGGAATCGCAATAGCTCCGGTGAGCAACGTGGCAGGACGATAGTCGAGCACCAATACCTCGATACCAATCAACACAAAGAGGACGGCGTTCAGGAATTCGTCCACCAGCTCCCAGAAAGCATCGAGGCGATCGCGCGTTTGTGAGGACATCGCGAACGACCGGCCGTGGTTCCCCACCAGGAGTCCGGCCACCACCATGGCAAGCGGCCCTGAAACATGGAGACGCTGGGCCAAGGCATACCCTCCAGTCACGAGGGCCAGCGTTAACAGAATCTCGACCTGGTAGTTGTCGACACTCTTGAGCAACCGATAGGCCACCCACCCCAAACCGGCACCGTAAATTATCCCGCCAGCCGCTTCTTCAAGAAAGAGCTGCCCGATACCGATCGGTGTCACCTCGTGCCCGCCGCCCGCAATCCCCAGCAACACGGCGAACACGACGACACCAACGCCATCGTTGAACAGTGATTCGCCATTGATCTTCGTCTCCAACGACTTCGGAATGCCAGCACGTCGGAGGATGGCGCCCACCGCGATCGGATCCGTCGGGCTAATAAGGGCTCCAAAAAGCAGCGCATCGAGCAGCCGCACCTCGGCACCGAAGGTGTTGAACAACCACCAGCCCGCAATCCCCACGATCGCCGTCGACAGCAGCACGCCAATGGTTGCGAGCGCGGCGACGACTCCCTTCTGCTCGGCGAGGTCGTTGACGTTGAGGTGGAGTGCCCCGGCAAACAGCAAGGCGCCGAGCATGCCATTCAGCAGCGCGTCATCAAAATCAATGGCGTCCAGTAGGCCATGCAGTGGGGTTTCCACCCCCGGGCTCATCGCCCCAAGCGCAACCAGCCCGAGGGAAAAGACCATGGAGATGACCATAAGGCCGATCGTGGTCGGTAATCGAATGTATTTGTAGTTAATCCAACTGAAGGCCGCCGCGAGCGTGGTCAGGGCCGCTACGATCCCGAATCCTGTCATGGCGCACAATATACACCGCTCATACTCACCCCGGCCGGGTCTCAGCCGGAGGACATCACGGGCCGGGCGGCGTCTGCCAGATCACATGTCGGATCATCCACCGACTATCGTACTTGGCCAAGTGGAGATAATCGACGCCCCACCACGCTGTGACCTTCGCAACGGCGATCTGATCAAGAACATCAAGCACAACCACCTCCCTTACCGCATCCGGGGGTGGCCCTCCCTGGCCCGTGGTTCGAACATCGCGGGCGTACTCGAACATCTGGGCATAGGACATCGCACTACCTTGGTAGGGTTGTCCATCATCGGGAATGTAAAAACCATACTTCACAACCTCCGGGCGGATACTGCGAACGATCGCGGTCGAGTCACCGAGGTAGAAGGCGTCAAGATAGTCCGAGGCGGCGTGTTGAACGGCCTCTCGATCCGTTGGCGCTTGGGCACACAAGCCCCCGGGCAGGAGGGCAATCGAGGCGAGCATGATCAGCGATTGACGCATGTGGTCTCCATAATGGGGTTGAGGCCCTTACGGTGATCCCCGGACCATGTTTCAGCCGGACCCCATCTTTTCCGGGTTGGTACCACGGCACCTTGCGGACCTCATCTACCTCGGTGTCGCTGATCGGGACATACTAAACTCAGGAGGACACGACCGGGCCCCAGCACATCGAACAACTCCTCCCGATTGTCTCGAATCCATGCAATTCGACCTCGGGGCTCAGGAACCTGTCCTTGATCGGTTCGTCTCGAAGCAAGTCGGTACTGAGATACTTCTTGTTACTATCGGCAAAGACCGTTACCACCGTGGCGTCAGGTCCGAGTCGTTCTGCGGCCTGAAGCGCACCGAGGAGATTGGCACCGGACGAAATGCCGACCGCGAGACCAAGATCACGCGCGAGCTTCTGCGCCATGAGAATGGCATCACCATCATCGACGGCCAGCACATCATCGAGGAAGCTGAGATCGACAATTGAGGGAATGAATTCGTCAGAGATACCTTGGATACGATGGGTCCCAACCCGCTTGCCATGGGAAAGCGTGGGCGAGCTGGCGGGCTCGATCGGATGGAGTGCGACGTGCGGGGTGTTCTCCCGAAGGTAATGTCCCACTCCCATGATGGTTCCACCCGTTCCGACCCCGGCGACAAATCCATCGATCATACGGTTCCCGTGACGCAGCTGAGCGACGATCTCGGGTCCGGTCGACCGCGCGTGGGCCTCACAGTTGTCTTCATTGGAAAATTGGTGGGGCAGAAACGCTCCTGGCGTCTGGCGTGCCAACGCATCGCCCTGCCGGATCGCCCCCTCGAACCCGCCTTCGTCAGCCCGTACGAGATGGACTTCGGCCCCAAACGACCGGATAAGGTTGATACGTTCCGCACTCATCCAGTCCGGCATGAAGATCGCCACGGGGTGTCCAAGAGCCTTCCCCAAGGCCGCAAACGAGATGCCGGTATTCCCGCTG
>JAJCZW010000014.1 GCA_029262155.1 Gemmatimonadota bacterium | reverse complement strand
CTTCACGATTGGGGATCCGCCCTCGGTTTCGACTATGCTTCGCGCCACGAGGACAACGTGGTGGGAATTGCGTTCATGGAGGCCATCGTTCCACCGTTCGCTCCCATCTCAAGTTATGATGCGATGGGACCTGTAGGGGGTCGGTTCAAAGCGTGGCGTACACCGGGAATCGGCGAACGACTGATCCTCGAACAAAACCAGTTCGTCGAGCAGGTCCTCGGGGGCACCGCCGTGGCGCGCAGCCTCACTGGGGAAGAGATGGCTTATTACCGCGCTCCCTATCCGGATGCGGTTTCGCGGAAGCCTACTCTAGTGTGGCCTCGCGAACTGCCCATTGCCGGAGAACCGGCGCGCAACGTGCGGCTGGTCCAACGCTATTCGGCATGGATGACCGCTACAAACATGCCGATGATCCATTTCTGGGCCCGGCCCGGGGCACTCAACCCCGAGCCTGTCGCACAATGGCTGGTGCACAACCTCCACAACCTGGAATCTGTCTTCGTGGGCCATGGCATCCACTTCATTCAAGAGGATCATCCCGAGATGATCGGTCGGGCGATCGCGGATTGGAGGAGGAGAAACATCCGGTGAAACTGTCTGGAGACATTTCCATTTCGAAAGGTGTAGCGTGCCGGCGCTAGCATTCTACAAAGGCTATCGTTTACCTCCGAGTCCGACGTTGACTCCAGATGGATGGACCGACGAAGCTGCTCTGCGACACTGTCGCCTTGGAGTAACCATTCGAGTCTCAATCGAGCCCGGCGCGGACTCTTGTCTTGAGAATCCCGACACCGGGTGCTTTGGCTAGGATGGGCAGCTAGACCCGGCATAAGGAGGGAGTTCCATGTTGCAACTAGGAGTAATCGGAACATCGAAAAAGGAGAACGAGAGGCGACTTCCTCTCCATCCTGATCATCTGTCGCGCCTCCCGGAAGAGCTCCGCCGGCAACTGATATTTGAACACGGCTATGGCGAACCTTTCGGGATATCGGATTCAGATCTTGGTTCTCTGACGGGCGGCACCGCATCACGTAAGAAGCTCCTGGCCGACCTGGGAGTGGCTTTGTTGCCCAAGCCGGAGCAAGAGGACCTCGAGACCCTTCGAGAAGGGGGCCTTCTGTGGGGGTGGCCCCATTGTGTGCAGCAACGAGCCTTGACTCAGGTAGCGATCGATCGGAAGCAGACCCTCATTGCGTTCGAGGACATGTTCGTCTGGGGGCCCGACGGGCGGGTCGGCCGCCATACGTTCTACAAGAACAACGAGTTGGCCGGGTACTGTGGCGTGCTACACGCTCTTCAGTTGAAGGGGATCGATGGCCACTACGGCAACCAACGCATGACAATCATCCTCAGCTTTGGTGCGGTAAGTCGAGGGGCCATCTACGCACTCAAAGCGCGCGGGTTCAGGGAGATCACGATCTGCATCCAACGTCCCGACCACGAAGTTCGAGAGGAAGTGCTCGATTGTCGCTATGTCCGACTTCGCAAGGGCAACCAGGGCGAACCAGGACTCATCGTGGTTGAGCACGACGGATCGGAACGGCCCTTCCTCGACCTGCTCAGTGAAGCCGACATCATCGTAAACGGGGTCTTCCAGAACCCGGATGACCCGCTCATGTTCGTTAGCGCGGAAGATTTTTCCCGTCTCAAGAGGGATTGCCTGATTGTCGACATCAGTTGTGATGAAGGAATGGGCTTCTCCTTTGCCAAACCGACCACGTTTACTGAGCCGATGTTCAAGGTCGGAACAGTGGACTACTACGCCGTCGATCATACACCGAGCTACCTCTGGGAAAGTGCCACCCGGTCGATCTCTGCTGCGCTCATCGTCCACCTGCCGTCGGTGTTGGCCGGGCGCGAGGGTTGGCTCGCAAACGAGACGATTCGGCGTGCCATAGTGATCGACGAGGGCGTTATCCTGAATGAGAACGTCCTCTCGTTCCAAGGACGCGACGCGAGGTATCCGCACGAGCCACTGCCAACCGAGAGGGAGTGAACCATCGGGGAGAGATCGGGCCGAGCTCCGACCGCTGCTCTCCGTGCCCATTTGCGCCCAAACCTCGGATTCGATCGAGGAGTAGTCCGAGGACCGTTTTGTCGCGGGCTAGCTAACGTTTTGCCGTTGAACTGTGGCCCATCCATCGAACATGCCGAACTGAACGACCAGGTCTACCTATCGTGACGAACCACCCAATCTACGGCCCACGGGGCCTGCTGTTCCAATGGCCTGTTAGGAAGCAACCGTGAGTGACTATCATCGATCAAGCCGAACGGTAAGCTCGAGATTCAGACCGATCACATAGACACCCTTAACGAGGAACTCGTCGAGGGGATTCCACCGACAAAACACCGAGCAACGCGGTTACCAGCTCTTACCCATGGCCGTTAAGCTGGATTGGCTTAGCCCGCATCCAGCGCGAGCTCCCGTCTGGTGCCACTCCAGACCTCTCTTCTCATTCTTTTTGACCTTAAGAATCATCCATGCACCCTTGACGTAGGCGTTGGCCAAATCATAAATCCCAAAGCACTGCCCGGCCTCGGCAGCCCTCTGGAGCATGGCGAACGACTCCTTCCTCGCTTTCTCCCGCGCGCCTTTCGAGGAGCCGTGATCCCTCCCGGACATGAGGTGCAGCGCCATCGCATGGAGCGCGTCGATGCTCCCCGCTTTGATAGCTTCCTCGTACAGCGCGTGCGCGCGTTCATGGTCCCGTTCCACGCCCCGGGCAATGTGGTAGGCGGTTCCAAGATGCCCTATCGCATCCGCGTGACCCTGAGCAGCGGCCATGCGCAGCCATGTGACAGCTTCTGCGGGCTTGGCCGGAATCCCGTCGCGCTCGCTGCCGAAGAAGAAGGTGTAGCCGAGCACATATTGGGCACCCGGGGAGCCGCGGCGCGCCGCATCGACGAAAACCTCCTCGGCGTCTCGGACCAGATCATTCCGAGATGTTAGCCACAGCTCCGCTAACTCGACCAGGCGGCTCCGGGCGCCGGCGTGGCCGGCCTTGGCCGCCTTGACATAATGGTTAGCGATCTCATCTCGGCGTTCATATTTTAGATCCTGATCTTCCGGTTCTTCGGATAAATACAGGGCCTCTCCAGCCCGAAATGAATCGTCGGGGCCCGTGACCCATATGGTGGCCACCATCCCGCGGTTCGGCTTCCCGCTGACAATGTGTGCCGTCACGACGCCGGCAGAGATGCTCGTAACCGCGGCACGCCCAGCATCGAGGACACGTCCCGCGACGGTCCACGTGATGGTGATCAGGTCACCCGGCTCGGGGCTCAGTTGACCAGGGTCGATTTCGACCCGCAGTTCCTTGTCGACCCGCGCCACCACTGTTCCTGTCACTGCCGTGCCGGTAGGCTGAGTCGACTCGATACTCTCCGATCGCGATTGCGCAGCGGCTGGCAGCGAAGAAATGCCCAACACCAGCAACACCCCAAAACCGGTGGAGAGGAGTCTTGGTCCCGACCCTGTTAGCTGCACGGGGCCGCAAATACTTCGATTTGGCGCATGATGTTCTCAGACAAGGGACGGAAACGGTTCATGTCGGTGTCCTCCGCCCCGAGCACCGTTAGGCTGGCAACGGCACGTCGCTCACTGCTGGAGATCGTAGCGGTCTGACCCCGCGCCGTCCTCGTTCTCCAGGGTCTGATCTGCCAGCCGCCCTCGCAGACCTCCGTCGAGGCACCTCCAGATCTGTCGTACCACTGTGCCGTAACGTTGAGGTAGTCGCAACATCCCTGGTGAATAGCCATCTCCACGAATCCCTCGCCGAGGTCGGGACGCAGGTGAATCAGCCACTCGGATCCCTCATGACCGATGCGTCCCGGCAGGACTGCGCTTCCCCGCACCGGGGCGTCACGATCGAACTCCCAGGCATCGGGGAGGCGGAGCAGCCGAGACCGCCCCACCGGTCTGGGCCGGGAGCTCTGGGGTCGCGTTGGCTCTTCCATTGGGGAGGACCCGACCTCGATCCGCTCGTAAATGTAGGTCGCGAAGTCGAACGAACGGCTATCCCACGACGGCATCGTCACGATCACCCGAAACTCCGGGTAGCCATCGTCCAGTCGGGGCCCGATCAGCCTGAAAGCCCCGCTGGCCTCGTTCTGACCCTGTGCGACCACCCAGCGATGAGTCATACCCTCCCATGAAGAGGCTCCCACCACCCGACCGGACCGCTCGACTCGCTCTGTCCTGAAGTTGATGTACTGTGTGGCGGGGATGTTCCAACCCCTCAGGCTCGTCAGCCTGGCCGCGGCCCGGACCGGGTGGATCTGCCCTGGGATCAGGATCTGAGGTGGGTCATCCCACTCGAACAGATAGTCCGCACCACTCCTCTGGCTTCCCATGTACGCACGGGCTTGGTTTTCGAAGATTTCCAATCGGGCGTAGTAAGCGCAGTTGGAGCGGCAGGGAGGCGCTTCTCTCTTTTCGATCTTTCCGGTCAGCTTCCAGTAGTACGTGGTTCCAGCCGGCAGTTCGGGCGTGGTCGGCCCCCGATCACGGGGCGGCCTTGCCTCGCGGCGTTCAGCCTCGCCCACCACCCGCCGGCCTCGAGCTGGCGGTTCCCGCACGACCGCGGGTTGCGGCTCCGGCACGAACTCCGAGTGGATCCACACCGTGACCGGCGAGCCCGCTTCGCTCTCGACGTTCGGTGGTGGATCCTGTCGTTGAACCGTTCCGCCCCTGGAAGGCGTCGGCGCAGGGTCGCCCACCGCCGGCTCGAACACCAATCCCACCTGATCGAGACGTCGTATCGCTTCCTGGACGCTCATTCCGTCTAGTCGGGGTACGGCGGCCAGAGCAATGAAGTCGGTGTGAACCCAGACCTTGACGATGGAACCTCGCTCGACCTGGGCGTTAGGAGCGGGTTCCTGCCTCTGAACGGTGCGGGAGCGGGCGGCCGAGGGAGCAGGATCCCCTATCACCGGCTCCATCTCCAATCCCTCTGCCGCCAGCCGGCCCGCCACCTCGCCGAGCGTCATACCGGTTACAGAAGGCACCGCCGACAGGTCGACATAGTCGGTGAAGACCGTCACCTCAACGCGTTTGTCCTCGCCAGCCGCAGTTCCCACCGAGGGTGAAACCGACTCGACCGTACGCGACTGTGCCGGCGTTGGCGCCACGGATCCGGCAACGAAGCTGGGCTCCAGACCGCGTTCCCGAAGCGCGGTCTGGGCCTCGGCGATCGTCTTGCCAGCGACGGGGGGAACGACGCCGATCTCGCTTGCCGGCTCGGCGGCACCTCCTGGGAGACCGGGCGGGTCATCGATTGGCTGCACTTTGGCGACCGAGGCCGAGTCGGATGGCGACACCTTGGTAGCGGAATCCCCACCTGCTGCGACCACCTCGGAGGTTGGATCGGCGATGGCCGTTGGGTCCGCCAGACCCGGCGGTGTCGCCTCGGCGACTGCTGCGGGGGGTCCTTTGGGGAGAGGCCCGGTGTAGGGTCCGGGCTGCGTGCCGTAGATGGCATACCCCACCACGGTCCCGAGGTCGAGGCGGGAACGACCGTCCTCGGGCGGCTGCGCGACGTGGGTGATCACCGGAATCACCCAAATCGCATCGTCGTCTCTCAGGTGCCACGGGAGGCTTCGCGACGGAGCGCCGAACTTCCCGTCGTAGCGCATTTCTGAGGGGTTTGGTTGTCCTACGGTAAACGTGATGCGCCCCTCGTGGCTTGCAACTACCGGGTCGGTGGTCTTCAACACTCCCGCAGAGGTTACCCGCTGGCCTCCGGCCAAATCAAGCTCTGAGCTCCACTGGCTCAGCCACGGCGTGGGGGCTTCTTCACCCCGGAAAAGAGCGCGATTGGGTGCCGAACCGCTCGTCGGAAGCATGAGCCCCAGTTCGTAGGAGATGGCAACGGGTATCTCCCTCAGTCCGATCCCGGTTTCGAGGTTCTCGAGTTGCGTTGCGATCGTGAACACCGTGTCCCGACCGGGTGCTACCGTCGGCGGGAAGGTGAGAGTCAGACGACCGCTCGTCTTGTGCAACGTGGAATCGAAGACTTGCCTGGTACCGGCGAGACTATCCCGCCAGAACATCCAGGAGCCACCGAGCTTGAGAGAAGCCGTCGATCCCGTGACCTCCACCTTCGCAACGGCCATCGAGCCCTGCCAACCTCCATTAAAGGCCCCTCGGCGGTTGAGGAGCGTCTCGGCGGCCGGTTCCATCACAAAACTCTTGAAATTCAGGCTGGGGGCAGGAGCGACCTCGAAGTTCCCCTCAGTCTGCCACTCTCCCTCCGGCTCGTAATGACCGGCCACTTGCCCCAGAATCCCATCGTCGACGAGCACCACGTCCGCCGACTCCACGGCGTAAGCTCCCGGCCCGGTCTCCTGTCGGGAATTCGCAAATCGAGGATTGAGCGGGCCCCACAGGTCCGGGAACACCACGAACCTGCCCGGCGAGCCTGGTTTCGCGAAGGGAGTCGGCACGCCGAACTCCACGGGGATTCTGTCGTCGACGAACCGCCCGCTGTCGGCCCAGAACCCAAAGTAGAGATCATTGCCGGCCGGATTCGTCAGTCGCCAGGAGAACTCGTCCGCTTTCCGATCGGGGCCCCCGAGATCGCGGTGGGGAGTCACGAAGAGCGCGACGCGGTCGTACTCGAGAATCTTGTTAACGGACCAATCGCAGTAGTCCACTGCCTCAGCCGCCTCGAACACATCCGGGGCATCCTCGGCGAGAGCGCAGGCGGTAACGACCGGGCTCGCAAGTACGGCCGGCTGCTCATCGACCTCTACCACACCCAGTCCCTTTTCGACTGGCTCTCCGACGATCCTCCCCCTCGAGTCGCGTATCGTGACGCGCACGCTGAGATGGACGCCGTCACCTTGCCGAACCGGGATGAACTCTAGGGAATCCACCTTGTACGGAGGGGGAAACGAATCGGGGTCCGCGACCACCGAAATGATGAGTTCGACCTTCTGAGGTGGAGCCTTGACGTCTTCACCGGTGGCGGCCCCGGAGTCGGCTCTAGAGCCCCCGCCCATGCTACCGTCGTCCACGTTCGCGACCCGCGGCCAGACGTGAACTCGTGGCGCGCTCTTGGTCGGGCGGCGATCCATCATGATGCGGTGTATGGCACGGGCTAATACGGGTTGGGCGGAGGCGACCTGAGCTTCTCCCAGTGCGACCATACGCTGGTTTGCGAGTTCGCGGGCGAGGTCGGTGAGCGTTTGCCTCACGTTCTGCTGGATACCGAACTCGATCGACCCCTCGCCCGGGAATCCTGGCGCGCCATCGCGGAGTAACTGGTAGCTGAACAGAAAGTCGCCGGCCATCCGCAAGGCAAGCTTGTTCAGCAAGGCTTCTCGCTCGCCAGCGCGGTCTGGGGGGGCGATGCGATTGATAAGCGTTTCCGCAGCCCCACCATCGCCATCGATAAATTCGTCCCGCCGGTAGATCCAGTCATCGACGATGTCACGAAAGAAGGGGAGCAAGGCAACAGCCGATCCCTCAAAGCCGCTATTCGTGAACAGGGTCTCGATGTTCTCGGTCCGCTCGTCGTGCAGGCACGGGCCGAATCCCTCCATAAAACCGCCACGCCGGCAGAGGAACTCATCGACCGCGTTTTCGTAGTGGTAGAACAGGCTGGCGCGCTTGGCCTTGAAGTGCAACTCCGGATTATTCACCTGGTCGTTGGCGAGCCGATACTGCTTCTCCCAAGGATCCTCTCCCCCAAGGAGTTTCTCGGCCGTGGCCCACTCGTAGACGTCAGGCTGCGTGACGAACTCGAGGTTCTTGGCCTCATCGAACGAGTACGGTGCCACGGTGTAGACCGTCACCGGGTCGCCTTCGCGCTCCGTCAGGAATCCCTGCTCCGGCTGACGCCGGACGATCGCGCCCGTCGCATTGGTCAGGTGGTACGGGATCGCCCGTATCTTGACCGGCGAGAGCAGGAAGTCGCGCGGAGACTGCATCGCCTTCGCCAGTCCGGCGTCGAATACCCATCCACCCTTCCGGGCCGCGAGGTACCCCTGATAGATCATGTCCGCGTTGTCGTCTCCGAGAGGTGCAAGCAAGACCTTGCCACCGATGTGCACCGCCATGACGCCGATCGATACGAGGATGAACCCATGCGCGACGCCGGGGGAGAAATATCCCGTGAGGACGAGCGAGGCGCCTTCCGGGCGCTGGTGCGCGACCAGATCGTACAGCGCCGTACCGGCCATGGCATAAGGAAGGCGCAGGATGACCTCTCGGGCTGCCGCCCACGCCACCGCGGAGGGGTCATTGTCGGTCTCGATGGCTGTCTGGAGTACGATCAGCCCGGAGTAGATACTGCCCGCCGAGAACATGTTGCTGAGGAGCTTCCGACCTGAAAAGGCCGGCTGGCCGAATTCCAGCTTCAGATTGGAGAGCTTGACCTCTCCGTTCGGGAAAACGACGGTTCCCTCGAAGCCCATCGCCCCAAGTACATGCGCCACTCCTTCCCCAGTGAATCTGGTTCCCACAACCTCGGCCCTGGTCAATCCCTCGAGCAGCAGTTCCGTGACCACTTCCTTCGTGTATCCACCCTCTCGCAGGCGCTTCCTGACAGACTCAAACGCCGCCACATTTCCCTCGAGGCGGTCGAGGCGGGCCGACATCTGGGCACCGAGTTCTTGCATGTAGGTCGGCTCCGCCCGCCCATGCGGCTCGAGGTTGAGGCTCGCATTGACACGAACCGCGGCCGCCTCGGTCGCGATCCTTTCGAGCTCGGTCCTGAACTTCGTCCCCCCGGCCCCTTTCTCGGCCTCCGCGAACAACCTATCCACCAGATCGGTGCCACGTCCCTTCCGGATCCTCTCCTTCTGGATCGGGTCCGACTCGAGAAGCTCGCGCGCATGCTCGGCGCTCAGCAGGTCGTGAATGCCATGGTAGAGTTGCAGCTCGGCGGCCAGACGGAACGCCTCGGGCCGAACTGGCGCGTCGGGCACTTGCGCCTTGATCAGCTCGGCAATCCGGGCCACCTCTCCGGCGTCGAACCTCCCCTGCATGATCTCCCCCGGTGAGCGGACGGTCAGCATGAGGTTCTCGATCATGATCTCGCGCGCGTCCACCTCCCACCGGACCATGGCTTCCTGCAGGCGGATCTGCTCGGGATACCGGGCATCGGTCGACATGTACTCCGAGTACACGTCGTAGACGTCGTACGGTTGACCGTCAGGCCGGAGCGCTCCCTTGTGCCGGAGACGGAACTTGGCAGCGGCGTCGTACGCCTTCTGAATCCGGTCCACCGTGAGCCCGGATCCCCTGCCCTCGAGATGCCCGTAGGTGTCGTTCAGCACCTGGCGGTTCAACGTATGATTCGAGCGGCCGTACTCTGTGTCGTAGTCATAGGCAGTCACCTTGCGACCAGGCGTTAGATCGTACACGACATCCACCGGCCCAAACTCTTTCCCGGTACTCCGCTTGAGTCGGCTAAGCAGGAACGGCCCCTCCGCCCCGGAGCGCAGCAGGTACTTGGGTCGATTGTGAGGGTGATTCTCGAACATGAACCAATTGTCGTAGGATCCGTCGAAGGCGAAGCGCTCTACCATCTCGGGCTCGACCGGAAGGACCTTGGTTTGCCGTGGGTCCTCGTTGGTACTGACGACGATCTTCCCGTCCGCGCTGCGTGATACTTTCGTCCAGGGTGAGAGCCGGATGAGCTCGGTGTAGGCGGCTTCGCCCGCTCGCAGGCGATTGATAATCTCTTGGCCCTTTTGCGCCTGTTCCCGGGTGAGGTTCTTCTTGGGGTGCAGATCCCATTCGGCCCGTGCCTTCTCGATGGCAAGCTCCAGGTCGACGAGCTTCTCACCGAATTCATACATCGCACTGCGCCCACGTCCCTCGGCCTGGCTCTTGAGTTCCCCTTCCGAGCGATAGGCCTCGAGGTTTGGTCGTTTCCCTTCCACGACCCGTTTCGCCTCGACCGCATACTCGATCAGGTTGTGCGCCAAACGATGATCGGGGAAGAAATCGGCGCCATTCATGCTTTCGATGCCGAAACGGGCTGGAGGGTGCCCATAGAGACTCTCGAAGGTGACATCGAACTGCTTGATGTACTCCCCAATCTCCGCGGAGCTGACGACCTCGCCCGTCGTGTGATCGATGAGGAAGACGGACTGATCGACGTCACTGGCGATCCCACTGCCCTTGTTGCCAGAATCGAGGGCGCGGATTTCGAAGCGCCCGACCTGGCGCGTCTTCACCTCGAAGTCATTCAGAGACACTTCGAGCGCACGGCGGATCATCTTACGTCGCGCCTCCGCCAGCCCCATCTTCTGCGCGTCCGACATAACCCGTGGGTTCTTGGCGAGTGCCTCCAACTGCTCGAACGAATAGCGGTCGAAAACCTCCGTCGCACCCTCGACGCTCTCGGCGTCGCCCCTCAGTGCATCACGCAGAAGCCTGCCGGCAGCTTCCGCATCGAGACTGCGGAGATCCGCGCCTGGATTGTCCAGGCTCTTGAAGCGCCACGAGGCGATTCTGAATGCGTTGCGATCGTCGTCGGGATCCTGCGTGTAATCGGCGCGGGCCCGCTGTGGCAAGAGGAGGAGTGCGAGAACGACGATCACCGCCGTACGAACGAGTGACGACGCTGCCAGACGTGATGTCGCACGAGCCTTGCCAGCTCGCTGATGGAGGGTACTAGATCGGTCGCTCGTGATCATGGCTGAGCCGCCTCTGATTCTGAGCCCTGGAGCCGAAGAACCCAAGCTAGCCTCAAAATGAGTGCAAGGCGAACCACATCGCCGACCCTCTTGAGAACTCATTGGAGAATGGGGAGGGGCGAGCCGCATCTGGCGCCCACCGAGGCCTCCCGCCGGCGCGGGCAGCGTTGCTCCAACAGATCTTCGAGGTCCAAACCCGTGATGTCGTCGAGCAAGCGATCCCAGTGGTCTCCGGCAGTAGCTCACGCCCCGTATTGTACAGCGTTCGAGTCGGTTGGCGCTCGTTGAGAATAATGCCGAAGCCCCGCCGCAAAGCGACTGCCATCAAAGCGGCTTCGGCTTGCTGCCCAAGTCGCAGAGCTTCGACGTGTGAGTCGACAGCGGGACTCCGCAGGTCCAACCGCTGTCCCCGTAGCGGCGAGCGGGCCCTTATCTCCTTTAGCACCCATGCTTCGGCATGGCCCGGCACCACCACATCGACGGGGCTGCGATGTCGGATGCGGCATGTGTCTGCTCCAGTTCGAGACCTAAACGAGCGCGGAATGTCACGGAACTCCTCGATGAGGCCTAACGGCCAGAGCTCACCAGCGACCGTTCGCGGTCACACGGCCAACCAGTGCAGCGCGTGTTAGACGGCTGCCTCCGATGACGACCCAGCGATTGCATCGTAGGCAGCCATGCCGAGCGCTGACGCCAACGCGCCGCCGAGCATCGCGCCAAGTCCCCACCCGATCGTGAGTGCCGCGCGCTGCCCCAAGAACGCGAGCACGCCCTTCGCCGCTTGTGGCAACAACATTCCGGCGACCACGGCGAAATAGCCTCCGACGAAGAAGCTGAGCCCCCAAGCAACGGCCACAATCACCGGCCCAACGTGGCACCGCCTCGGTGCGCTGATGTATCCGCTCACCAGTGCACCAATGGCCCCGCCGACCGCCCAACCGAGGAGCGCGCCGACGAATCCAGCCGAGCCGTTGCGCTCGAACGACGCACCCCACATCGCGCCGGGCCAGAACGCGATCCCGTACGCCAAGACCCAAATCACGCCGCCGCGAACAATGTGCGCGCGATGAAGAGTTACGGCCCCAGCCGCACTCCACGCAACAAGACCACACACGACGGCTACCCAAAGCGGGCCCCGACGCGGGTTGCTGAAGATGTCAGCGGTGAACAATCCGATGCCCGCAAGGCCCCATGCAATTGCCCAGGTCAGTATCCGATGCCGGCCGGCCCGACCGACCACGATGGCCTCCATAGTCCCGATAATCCGCGTCCGTCTAAACAAGTATTGGACCTGCAAAGGAGTCGACCTCCTTGCAGCCCATTTCGGTAACATTGTACCGCTTGCAGCCTAATCCGGTAAGGCTGCAGACCACAACGCACAAGTCCTGGCAGGCTCCGGACCCCACGCCCTCCCCAATTCAGCACCGGGATCCAGAGCATGGTCTTCCGAACGCCAAGTTCTACGGGATGGCGGGTCTTATGGAACCGGATGTAGCGCCGCACCCACGAGTTATAGCTGGTGATGGGTGCGGAGGCTGTAATGCCGGATGGCCATATTCGACCCTAGGGCCTGCAAGAGTTTCATTTTCGGCTGCGAAGACATCCTCTCCTCACCTGTAGTGACAGGAGACCGATTCCATCTGACTGACCGACCCAACCGGCCCCGAAACACCAACGCTCGCCCCACAGAACCTGTCCCCGCACCTCGCTCCCACGCCAAGTGGCGCACGGAAACGCACACCCATTCTCCTCACCGCGCTCACTGCGCCGGGGTGGCGCACGCACCCGGCCAGAGGCACCTTTCCGGCAGCCTCCCTCCCAAGGAATTTCCATGTTCTTCACCGCCCTGGTCGCGGTCGCCGTGGCCACCCCGGTTCAAGCCCAAGACACCGCCTACACCCGTCTCATTCAGGAGGCCACGACCGACACCCGGTTCCTCCCCCCGTCGGTCGCCACCCTCCCGACCAGCCCCACCGTCCCGTCGCCCCTCGACCACTTCGGCTCGATCGTCGGCGCCGCTGGCATCATGCACAGCACCGCCGAGATCTACGGCTACTACCGGGCCCTGGCGGCAGCGAGCCCAAGGGTGCGGTTGGAGACGATCGGAACCAGCGAGGGCGGCCGCGAGATCCTCCTCGCCATCATCGCCGACGAGGCCACCCTCTCTCAGTTGGACAGCGTCAAGGCCGACCTCACCGCCCTGGCCGATCCTCGTCGCACCGATCGCGGGGCAATGGAGCGCATCGCCGCACGGGCCAAGCCGGTCTACTACATCCAGGCCGGTCTTCACTCCCCCGAGATGGGACCCCCCGAGATGGTGTTGGAATTGGCCTACCGGTTGGCAGTGTCGGAAGACCCGGCGGTGGCCCGCATCCGGAACAACGTGGTCACCCTGATCAATCCGGCCGCCGAACCTGATGGGCGGGACCGACAAGTCGATTGGTACCGGCGCTACACCAAGGGTCGCCCCGAGATCAACGACGGGTTCCCGCGGTCGAGCCCGTTCTGGGGGAAGTACGTCTACCACGACAACAACCGCGACGGTCTCCAGATCTCCCAGGCACTCACCAAGGCGGTGGTCGATCTCTACTACGATTGGCACCCCACCATCATGCATGACCTGCACGAGTCGGTGCCCCTGCTCTACATCTCCACCGGTACCGGGCCCTACAACCGTACGGTCGACCCGATCACCATCACCGAGTGGCAGACCCTCGCCAACTGGGATGTGCAGGCGCTCACCGCCCAGGGCGCGCCTGGGGCATGGACCTGGGGTTTCTATGATGGGTGGTGGCCCGGCTATGCGATCTGGGTGGCTATCAACCACAACGGTATCGGACGGTTCTATGAGACCTTCGGCAATTCGGGCGCCGACACCTACCTCCGCGATCTCTCGGGAGCGACTTACGCCCGCGACTCGGTGACGACGCCGCAGTGGTACCGCCCCTGGCCCCCGACGCGCAAGGTGCTCTGGTCGCTTCGGAACAACACCAACTACATGCAGGCCGGTGTGCTCGCCTCACTCGATTATGCCGCACGTCACCACGAAGATCTCCTGCGGCATTTCTGGCAGAAAGGGGCCAACTCGATCCATCGCGGCCGAAGCGAGCCTCCCTACGCCTATCTGATTCCGCCGCTCGACACCCAACGCGACCCGCGCCGCGCGGCCTATCTGGTGAATCAACTCCGCCGCCATGGGATTGAGGTCCATCGCGCAACCGACACCCTGGCCGGTAGCTACATCGTTCGGCTCGACCAGCCGTATTCGGATCTCGCCCGGAACCTGCTCTCCAAACAAGACTACCCCGCGAGCGCTCAGTACCCGCCCTACGACGACATCGCGTGGACCTTCGGCCTTCTCTATGGGGTTACGGTGGAGACGGTAGACGACCGCAGCGTCTTCGACTGGCCCGGCCTACAGCCGGCCACCGATACAGTGGCCTATCTCCCGCAGGTCAACGCCTCGGGCAGTCGCCGGTCAACCTGGTTGCTTCGGTACCGCGGCCAAGCCGAAACCCTTCCTGCCCTCTATGCCCTAGCTGTGCGCGACAGCCAGGTCGTCGCCTCCGCCGCGGAGCAGGAGTTCAGTAGTGCGGATACCACGTGGGAGGCTGGCACCGTCATCCTCGAGCAGCTACGGGGAGCTGACGCGGACTGGTTGGCGACGACGTTCGGTCTGGCCCTCGTCCGCGGAAACGCCAACGACGTGACACGGCATGCGCTCGACACCCCACGGATCGCGGTCTACCATCCGTGGTTCTCAACCCAGGCCGAAGGATGGGTCCGGTACTGGTTCGACCAGATCAAGCTGCCCTACACCTCGATCGACAAAGACGACCTCCGGCGGGGCGACCTGCGATCGCGTTTCGATGTGATCCTGGTCCCCGATGGGGGTGGGAGCGCCGCCACCTGGACCCACGGCGTCGACTCCAAGTGGGGACCATTGCCGTATACCGCCACCACAGAGTTTCCGTCCCACGGAACACCCCTTGCCTCGCCCGACATCACCGGCGGCCCCGGCTTCGACGGACTCGCCAACCTGGAACGCTTCCTCGATGGCGGCGGTACGGTGATTACTCTGGGGAATGCGGGACGGATGGTTGCCGAAACCGGGATCGCCAGAGAGCTATCGCCCTACAGCGCCACCGGCCTCTTTCATCCGGGCTCCATCGTGCGGGCCAAGATACGTCGCACGAGTAGCCCGATCATGTATGGATACCCCGACACCCTACATCTCTTCCGTGGCAACCTTCCACTCTGGCAAACCGCCCGGCGGAACCGGCAGAGCATCGTCCTTCAATACGGCACCGGTACCCTGGCCGACGAACGGGACACCGTGGTCACCGATATCATGGGGATGCCGGATACTCAGGCCGGCGATTCGGCCCCGGCATCAGAGCCCGCGACCAAGCGGAGCCCGGGCGGACCGTATGTGCTCAGCGGGATGGTACGCAATAGCAACCGGATCGACGGACAAGGCGCCATCTTCGATCTGCCGGCCGGGAGGGACGACGCTGGCCGCGTCATCGTGTTCACCTTCAACCCGCTCCATCGATTCTTGAACCACCACGACGCACCGATGGTTTTCAACGCGATGATGCACTGGAACGATCACTGAGTCTTCTGACATGGCGACCACACCCACTCCTCGGGTCGAGTTCTTTGCTCTAGACCTCGGCCAACTAGAATTGTTGTGCCATGTAAGAGCGACCGGCGATCGGGCCAGTGGGATTGGGATCGGTGTTACGGAAGTTTGCTGGAATAGATGGGCAGTTGTCGGTCCCAGGAAGGCCCGGTAATGAACCGCAAGGATGGAGAGAGAAATGGAGGTGGGGAAGACCACCTGTGTTTCCGGTGTCTCCCGACCTCCCGATGGTGTCACCCACGACCACGGTTTGACCGATGGTTACCAATACGCCGTGACCATACCTCCGGGATGCGCCCATCACCGTGCTCTGGCTAGCGATGATTCTGAAGAGTAGTTTCTGTGAGACACGATCCGTCACCGATGAGGAGTCCGGATGTCCCGCAATACCACCGGCGCAATCAGTCTCATTGAACTCCTGATTATCGTTGTCATTATAGGCCTCTTGCTCTCTATCGCCATCCCCTGGATGTCTGGTCGGAGGGACCGAGAGACGATCGACCTCTTGCGGGGGGAGCTCAATCGAGTTGTCGAGGCCCAACAAACCTACTTCGGGGCACACCAACGATTCGCTGCCTCCACCGAGGAGTTACAGGTCGTTGCCAACCCCGCCGTCACCATTACCATCGGCGGCAGTGGACTCGGTGATGGGACCGGATGGAATGCGGTGGCCCGTAGCACGGACGAAGAGCTAACCTGCTATGCCGGATTCGGAAGCGACACCGTTGTCAATTCGATTGTCGTCCTTCCCGGTCAAGTGACCTGTAGGAAGATGGATCGGTGAAGTCGTTTCCAGGCTCCGACTCGGTTTGACGGTTTGCCTGAAGTCGACCACCGCTGGGGGGAGGCCACTCTTCCGACTCGGCCTCATTGCACTAGCTACGTTTACACTTGACCTCGTCGCCAAGGCGGTGGCCTCGACGGCGCTCCCCGAGCGTGTAGTCGAGATCCTACCATGGTGGCGACTCCTTCTCGTTCGGAATGTCGGGTCCACCGCAAACGTCGGATACTCGTTCGATTGGGCTCTGCATGCGGTAGGTACTGTGGTTCTGCTGTCTTTGATCGTAGCGATCATCCAACCACTTGCCGATCGGGATCCCGGAGCGCCGCTCGGCATGGGCTTGATCGTCGGTGCTGCGATCGGTAACCTCGCGAGTCAGGCGGTGCTGCCGGCTGGGGTAGTCGATTTTCTGGCGATTGGTCCGGCTCAATCGGCTGTTGTTGGCAACTTGGCGGACCTGGCCCTGGTCGTCGGTCTTACCCTCCTGCTGAGAACGGTGTGTCGGTTGGGTCGACTGCTCCGTTCATCAGGGATCAAGGGATGGTCTAGCGAGTGGAGACCTCGGGTACAGCACTGCGCTCACCTACCGCATTGTTGAGCGAGACGAAATAGTACACACCAGTCGCACCGTTCGTCAGATCCTGCGTCTCGGTAATGGGAGCTGGCTCACTTGAGGGGGCCACCCAGCGAGCACCCTAACTCCGCCCAGAACACGACCATCGGATCGACATTTCGAGCACGCCGGGCTGCCATCTGGCCGCCGATCCAACCTGAACCTCTTGGCGCAGCAGCGTAAGCCTATACATCACAGTAAGATACAATATGTTACTAATACTACTAATTACTAGTCCAACTAGTAGGACGGTTGACATCTCTCAGAATAACTACTATTACTGATATTATCAGTATTAGTAATTATGCATAGTAGTTAGGAGACTCCGTCCATGAAGCTCCCTGTTGCACCGACCGACCTGGCCACGTTGCTTGAGCGATTGCTCGCGCACGAAACCTCCAACGAGACAATCCTGCGACTCCTACTACACGGGCTCGGTCCAACCCCAGGCGGAAAATACCGGCACTGGGATATCCTCCGGCACCTGACACCACCAAGCGGCCTCTCCCACGAGGAATGGTGGGCAGGGATCAAGGTGGCGAGAAGACCGCTGTACAAGCCCCTTCCAATGGTGGACAGAGATGGGAACCCGTTCAAATTTGCCGTCGTCGATCCCGGGTTGAAGATGCTTCACGAGATTGATCAGCAGGCGAGTGGGGCCATCGGTGAAACTGAACACGTTACCGACCCAGGGACCCGAGAGAGAGACCTAATCCACTCTCTCTTCGAGGAGGCTATTACGTCAAGCCAACTCGAGGGAGCATCCACGACCAGGGCGGTGGCGAAGGAGATGCTCAAACGGGACCGGGCCCCTCGCGACCGCAGTGAACAGATGATCTACAACAACTATCAGGCGATGCAGTTCATTCGACGTGTCACGAAGGAACGGCTCACACCATCGATCGTGTGTGAATTGCACCGAACCCTCACGGAGGGGACCCTCGATGATCCTTCGGCCGCTGGGCGTTTCCGGCGACCCGATGAACCGATCACCGTCTACGACGACGCGGGCCAGGTGCTACACCATCCACCGTCGGCCGATCAACTCAAGGGCCGCATCGATCGCCTCTGCACCTTCGCCAACGACGCGAGTGACCAGCCTTTCATCCATCCCGTGGTGCGCGCCATCATGCTGCATTTTGGATTGGCCTACGATCACCCGTTTGTCGATGGCAATGGGCGAACAGCACGAGCCCTGTTCTATTGGGGAATGGCCTCACGAGGCTACTGGCTCTCCGAATACCTTTCGATCTCAAGCGTCATCAAAGCAGCACCCAGCAAATACAACCGGGCCTTTCTCTATACCGAGACCGACGAGAATGACGCTACCTACTTCATCCTCAATCAACTGAGCGTGATCGTCCGTGCCATACGAGAGCTCCATCGCTATCTGCAGCGGAAGACCGCGTCACTCCGTGCGACACGGCGCCTGTTGCAGGACCTACCTGGTGTAGAGCCAGCGGTCAATCACCGTCAACTCGCCTTGATACACCATGCGATCGAGCACCCCGGCTTCCTCTACACTATTACCTCACACAGAAGATCCCATGGCATAAGTTATCAGACCGCACGAACCGACCTTTTGATGTTAGTGAAACTGTTGTTGCTCGATCAATCGAAGCGCGGACGCGCTTTCGTGTTTCGGGCACCAAGCGACCTGGCAGAGCGAGTCGGACGGACGAGTACCACCTAACTCCCCTCACCCTACCCCGCGTGCCTTGCCACCATCGGATCGACCCCTCCTGCACCACCATGGTACTTGGCGGCACCTCAAAACCATAGCCGTTGTCTCCGGTTACCGTTCGAATAGGGAAGCCCACCCAGCGAACACCGCGAGCGATAGCCCCCGTAGCGATGTCGCCCCCAGGATCCGGCCGATCACTGTTGCGACTCCTCGATTCGGTGCCCCGGTAGCGCGAGGTCGTCAAGAAAGAACCCCGCTAGCTCGGCACGTCCGCGGAGACCGGATTTCTTATAGATCGCTACGGCATGCTGCCGAACGGTCCGTTCACTTCGGCTGGTTCGCCCGGCGATCTCCTTGTGGCTGGCACCTTTGAGCAGGGCGAGCGCTGTCTCCCTCTCGGTCGGGGTAAGGCGCCACCCCTCAAATTGTCGATCCATCTCCACACCCAATCCATCTAGGAATCTGCGAGCACTCGCACGCCATGCATCCCGATCGGCCCGGTCGACCTGGAGCGTCTTCTTGACAACGGCGAGTGAACCCGCGGTCTGGTACCACCCCCAAGCCAGATACGATGCCGCGGCTAGGCTGATGGCAATCATCCCCAACTCGAACAGAACGTGGAAGCTGACCCAGTCGGTCGGGGCGTCGAGGATCAGGTCCATCACTCCCCCCACCACAATGACGCCCAGAATCACTATAACAAGGAGTGGGAAAGGTGGCCCTCCATCATGCGAGTACTCCATGGCACCCTCCGGCATTTGTCGTGGTCGGCTCGATATCCTCTGTCCTATTGAACTTAGGGTGTTTCCGACAAATGTCGGATAGCATCACCCGGCCAGGATCCAGATCTTGGAGCAGACCCTTACTGAGAGGCGTTCCATGCTCCCGAATCCATTACACCCAGCACTGATACACCTTCCGATCGTTCTGGCATTCCTCCTCCCCCTGGCCGCGATCATCTCCCTGATCATGATCCAGCGCCGGGGCAAGTCCCGCGCGCGCTGGATCGGGGTTGTCATCCTCAATCTCGCTTTGGTTGGGAGCGCCTGGCTCGCCGTCGAGACCGGTGAGAACGAGGAAGAGGTTGTCGAGGAGGTGGTGGGCGAGGCCGCCCTGGAAGAGCACGAAGCAGCCGGCAACCGTCTCCTCTTCCTCAGCGTCTTGGCATTGTCCATCGGACTGATCGGAGTCGCCCCGGGTCGGGTTGGTGTCGCTGGCCGCATGGTGGCCACTGTCGCCACTCTGGCAGTGCTCCCGGCGGTCTATGTTGTCGGGCACACCGGCGGTGAACTGGTGTATACCCATGGCGCTGCTGCTGCGTACACGGTATCGGATGGCGGTGGGTCCCGAGACGGCGACCGACTCATCCGCTCCCCCAGCCACAAGGAAGATGAAGACGACGAACCCGACCGATAATCTCTACTCTGCCCTGCGCGCCGCCAGCGGATCGACCCTCCCCTGCGCGGCGGGGTGGGACGGGCGGAGCTCGGAACCATCACCCTCTGCTGCGAACGATGGTAGGCCTCGTAGCACAGATGTTCCGGAGAACTTGGATCCTCAATACCGCAAGAGAATCGCTTTCGGGCCTGGTGTGGGGCAATCCTCCTAGTCTGCGCCAGCAAGCTGTAACCACTTACCGTCATGCCAATACCAAACCCTCGATCCCTTCTCAGAGAAGGCATCGTCGATTCCGCTGTGATCGAGCGGCGGTGGCGTGGGTCCGCCGTACCACTCGAAGTGTCGTTGAATGTATGCGGAGTCGACCGGGCTAATACCCCGCGAGAATCCTATCCGATCATCCCCTATCCCTTGTAGGTAATCGGAGTCTGGCCGTGCGCCGAGCACGTCGACCGAATCAGCTTGGCCAGCCCAGTACACCAGAATGCTAGAGACCCTATCTACCGAGCAGAGGACCGCCCAATCGATGTCGTGGCCCGACCTGAAGTGACCACTGATGACATTCTCCAGGGCCGTAGCGGTCCAGGTCTGGGGTACCGTACACCCACGGCGCTCAAGATCGACCCGGACCGGTGCCGGTAGCTGGTGAAAAGCGGAAGGTGACAGGCGGCGGGTCTCACGGTCGGCGGTAGCCCACTGATCTTGGGCCTGCTGTGGAGCACTGGCTAGGACTGCCAACGCCAATACCCTTCGGGTCAGATGGAGACAGCTCCTCATATGCAAGGCACCTCCGTGATTCACTCCGAAAGGTATAGCTGGGCCCCTGTACCATCCAACCCACCCAGCAGCCAGCCACCACTTAGGGCGATCGGCGGCGCAGAACCGGCGACATCGACGGTGTTGACCTTTCCGCTGCCAGCGTCATCTTGTTAAGGAGAGTCAACCCGCTGACAGAGGTTCTCATGCGAATTCGCCACACCTTGACCCGCCCCTTGTACGCCAGCGTCTTGCTCCTCTTCGTGGCCTCTCTCTCACCATTGACTGCGCAGACCGAGGTGGTTCAGCACAAACGGGCCAAGCGATATGTCGATCAGATGGTCAACGTCGAGGGTCCCGTTGCCAGGGTCAGAAACCTCGGCAATGGCTCGGTGCAAATCGAAATCGGTAGACCGTACCCCTCTAGCTCTCTGGTGGTTGTCATCCCCGAGGAGGCCGTTGGCCTGTTCCGCGAATTACGGGATCTCGAAGGCCGAGTGATCCGAGTCTATGGACGGGTGCGGGCAAGCCTACTCGAGAAGGGATCGGTTGGCATCGTCTCAACGGACAATCAGAATGGGGAACCACCCCTCCTCAAGGCGCCATCGATGGTGCTCAGGGAGCGGGGCAAGCTTCAGGTGCTGGGCCCCGCAAAGAAGTAGGACTATCCCGCAAAGCCTCGTCTCCCTCATATCGACTAAGCCAGCCGATGGGCGACCACCGGTCAGCCCGACGATAGCCACACTGCCCGAAAACCAGTCCCCGAAAACCAGTCCTCGGGCCAGGACGTTCCCAATGGTAGGCGACTGACGGTTCTTCCGACACTGGCGCCTTACTCGTACCCATTACCCGGCGGGCCGAGCACCCCGATTTGCGATTCTCCCGGGCCGGATGCAGGATACGATATTCACCTTGACCGACCCCACCGCTTCTTGGAGGCACGACGTATGACGAGGAACCTGATCCATGGCGCCGCCCTGACCCTACTCCTCTCGGCCTGCGGTAGCGTCGACCCCCAGCTGGTCACGCGGCCAGCCGATGCCCCCCCCTTCGAAGCCGACCGGACCGAACTCGTTGCCGCCGGCGAAGTCCTCTGGAAAGACGCCAATCTGGGCACCAGCGGCCTCGCCTGCGAAGGCTGCCACGTGAACGGCGCCCAGTTCAAGAGTACCTTCAAAGAGGCCTACCCCCACAAGGTCGCCATGGCCAAGAGCATGGCCGACCTCGAATCGATCGACGCCTCGCAGATGGTCCAATTCTGTATGATCGTCCCGATGAAGGCCGAACCGCTGCCTTGGAGTTCGCGTGAGTTGGCGGCGCTGACTGCCTATGTCGAGGATGTGGAGCAGAAGAGCTTCCAGAGCAAGTAGCTCTTACAGGCGGCCCAAAAACGGTGACCCGTTTCAGGTAGCTGAACAACGCCAGGCGGGGGCCATCCAGATGGAGAGCCCCCGCTTTGTTCATCCACTTCAGCGCCTGTCGGGTACTATCTCAGGGTCTGGATATACGCCACCACATCTTTGACCGCTGCATCATCCGGCAACCCGAGCGCCATCGGCCGCATCACCTGGCCGTTCAAATCGAGGCTGTCCACCCCTCTGGCACCGGCACGGAAGTTCATCAGCTGGCGCTCCAGGTACCAACCATGCTGACCCGCAATTCGGGGGGCTCCGGTATCGAGGTTCCCCTCACCGTTCTTACCATGACAGGCGGCGCAAACCTGATAATGCGTGGCCCCACGCTCGGCAGCGGCGGCATCGACCTCGGGACTGGCCGGCCGGGTCAGCATCCAAGTCCCAACCACCCCGAGCACGATCCCCACAACTACACCAATCACCTTGTTCATGGCCCTTCCTCTCAGTCGGATGTTCATCTGTCGAGACCTACTGTCCCCCAGGAGACTCCGGGTAAGATACGCCGGGATACTCCCTCCCGGTTTCCTCCCCCAGCATGAACCGGATTTCACCCGATTCTCACCCCAATTGTACCCAGCCGACGATATCATAATCCTGGGATTGTGTCCTCAATTTCCTAGGGGGAGGGAAGATGCGCCACCACCGCGAGACAGCTGCCGTCCACGCCGGACGGGCCAGCGGGGTGCCGATCCCACTGATAGACTTGGCGACGACCTATCCCTTGGGTGATCTCGACGATGCGGTGGCCTCGTTCGACGCCCTGGCCCAGGGTGCCGGTACACCTCCAGGTTCACCGATCTATGCCCGGCTCCACAACCCAACTGTAGCAGGGTTCGAAGCCGGACTCGCCGAGTTGGAGCTGACCGAAGACGCGGTGGCGTTCGGGTCGGGGATGGCAGCCCTGACCGCCACCCTCCTCGCGGTCCGAGCCCGGGGCAAGACCCACGTCGTCGCCATCCGCCCCCTCTACGGCGGCTCCGATCACCTCCTCAGCAGCGGGCTCCTCGGCATCGACGTTGTCTGGGCCGATGCCGATTCCATTGCCAGCGCCATCCGGCCCAACACCGGTCTCATTCTGTTGGAGACACCCGCCAACCCCACCCTCGATCTGGTCGACATCGCTAGGGTGGTCCATGCCGCCGGCGAGATCCCGGTCCTGGTCGACAATACCTTCGCCACCCCGATCCGCCAGACGCCGAGCGCTCACGGCGCCACCTTCGTGCTCCACAGCGCCACCAAGTTCCTCGGCGGCCACAGTGATGTGATGGGCGGAGTCGTCGCCACGAACCATCGCTGGGCCGAGCGAATTCGACAGGTGCGGATCGTCACCGGCGGCCTGCTGCATCCGATGGCGGGGTATCTCCTGCACCGCGGTCTTCAAACCCTTCCCCTTCGGGTTCGGGCTCAGGAACGGAGCGCGACGGTGTTGGCCCAGCGCCTTTCGGAACACCCCAGGGTCAAACGGGTTCACTATCCGGCTATTCCAGGCCAAGACCCGCAGAAACTCCTCGGTCGTCAGATGACCGGACCCGGGTCACTCATATCGTTCCATGTGCATGGCGGATTCCAAGCCGCACGCCAAATCCTCTCTTCCCTTACCCTTATTCTCCCGGCGGTAAGCCTCGGCGCAGTCGAGTCGCTGATCCAACACCCGGCGGGCCTGACCCACCGACTCCTCCCCACATCGGTGCGCGAAGAACATGGGGTGTCGGACGACCTCCTCCGACTCTCGGTCGGCCTGGAACACCCGGCCGATCTCTGGAGTGATCTCTCACAGGTCCTCAATCGGGTCGGCGAACGAATGATACCGGTTCGGCAAGAGCATCTGAGATGGAAAGAGAGTCCAGTGACCTCGGTTGGGTCGGGCACCTCCGACTCCCTCAACCACCGTTAGGTCAGATCCAGATCGTCTCGGTAACCGTGCGGGAGTCCACAACATCGCCGGTGTGTTTGGTCGTCACCGGTTCGAAGAGCAAGACCTCGACTTCCTGTTCCGCGATCGGTCGGTGTTCGACACCGCGGGGAACGACGCAGAGGTCTCCCTCACCGAGTTGGACCGTGCGATCCCGGAACTCGATGACGAGCTGACCCCGGACCACAAGGAAGAGTTCGTCCTCTTCTGCATGGGCGTGCCAGACGAACTCACCTTCGATCTTGGCAAGTTTGACAAACTGCCCATTGAGCTCCGCGATCACCCGCGGCGACCACTGCTCGTGAATCATGGCGAACTTCTCTTGCAAGTTGATGCGCTCCATTCCAACTCCCTCACCGGATGACCGGTGCGATCGCTCTCAAGGTCGGATCGGTATGGATATCGCATCCCTACGATGCGATATCGACGATTGCAGTCTCCAGTTCGTCAAGCAGGATGTCGACATCTCGTGTTTCGGTTCGCGGGTTGGTGATGCAGACCCGAACAACCGCAGCCCCATCGGGTAGCCGCAACGAAGACACCCACGCGTGCCCCCTCTCCACCACGCGTTGTACCAGCGCTTCCACCTCTTCCCCACTCTGTAGGAGGTGGTGGGTGAGACAGACGATGGGGAGCGCGGTCTCGTTGGTCACCTGCCATCCGCGTCCGGCACCTCTCTCTCGTATCCGGTCGGCCATGGCGCACTGGTGGTCGACCATACGAGCGTATCCCGGCAGGCCAAAATGAGCCAAGGAGAAGAACACCTTGAGCCCGATAAACCGACGGGACCATTGGGCCGTCGTCTGATACTGCTCGAGGAGCGGGTCGGTGGCATGGGGGACATACCCGGTTTCGGAAGAAAACGCGTGGGTCATCGCCTGGGGATGTCGGCAGAAGAACATCCCCGCACCCATCGGAACCGACATCCATTTATGCGCATCCCACGTCACCGAATCGGCCTGGGCGATCCCGTTACATAGGCCCCGCAGCCGGGGTGAAAGAAGCGCGGTTCCTCCCCAGGCGGCATCGACGTGAAACCAGATTCTTTCCCGACGGGCGACCTCGGCGATCTCGACCAGGGGATCAATCGCTCCGGTTCCGGTGGTTCCCAATGTCCCCACCACCATGAAGGGGTCGAGACCGGCTCTCCTATCCCGATCGATCAGCCGCTCCAGCTCCGATACTTGCATCCGATCCTTGGCATCGACCGGGACGGTCACGACCGCGCGCTTCCCCAGTCCGGTGAAGGACGCGGCGCGAATGAAGGAATGATGTGCCGCCGCGGACACATAGAGAACCGGCTGAGCCGTGAGTGACCGAAGGCCGTCATCGATGACGTGGGGCAGATGAGCACCTAACGCTACAATGATCGCTGTCGTATTGGCCTCTTGCCCACCACTGGTGAAGTGGGCTAGGGTGGCTCCCGGTGGGAACCCGATCAGCCCGGCCAGTCGAGCGAGGGTGTGGCGCTCGATCTCATTCCCGACCGGCGCATGGGCCCAAGCACCGATCTGCGGGTTGTAGAGTGCCGCCAAAGCATCGGCCACCACGCCAGGAGGGAGCGCAGGCGGGTTGAACAAACCGAAATGCCTGGGGTGCAGCGGATGCAGATTCCATGCTCGGAGCTTCGGCTCGACATCGGCAACCAACGCCTGGAGCGAGACCGGATCGTCGAATCGATACCGCTCCAACCACTGCCGGATCTGATCGGCGTCGACCTCCGGCGCAACCCGATAGCGGCCAATCCCCGATAGTAACCGCTCGGTAGCCTCCTCAATGCCTGCCATAAGGTCGGCGAGATCGAAGGGATCGTCTGGCGTTGGGTCAGCGTGCATTCCGACCGGCCTTCCTCATATTGGTGCCCCTCGTTGCAAGCCCTCAAAGACCAACCGTCAACCACCGCTGACCCATGCGCCGGTGCTCCACCATGCGACGCGTTGACCCTCGCGCGCATCCCATCCACACGATGACATCACGCCCGCCATTCGACAACACCGCCTCACCCCCTGGAGACCCTACCCCTATGTTCCGTCCCCTCAAGATCACCCAGCCTGTATTCGCTCTCAGTTCGCTCCTCATCGCTAGCGCAATCTGGGCACCCCCTCTCCTGGCACAAGGACCACACCCAACGGGACGTTGGACTGGTACCTTTCAAACGAGGCACGGACCAAGCCCGTTGTGCCTTGGATGGATCGCATCAGGTGAAGAAACACTGCCGCAGTTCGAACTTGAAATCGGCGGGGCCCCCGTCTCGGGGGTGGTACGATCCTTTCGAGGCACATCGGATAGCGTTGATATCTGGATTGCGTTTGCGACGGGAGGTGGCGATGCCGAATTCCATTTCTGGGGGAAGCAAAACGCCCGATATGATGTCGGGCATGTTCGAGGGGTTTCTCGCGAGCAGTCAGATGTCCGAAGGAACCTGGAAGCTCACGGTAGAAGAGGCGTCGGCCGGTCGTCCACCAGAGCGCGAACCGACCGAATGAGGGTCAGGCTCGCTTCGGGACCTGGCTCGCGAGGGCATCGGCCGTGACCTGAAAGTGGCTATCGACCCACTTGACCTCACCGTTCTCAAAGACGAACGCTTGGGGGGAGGCATGGCGGATACCGGTCTCCGCGGCCATGTGTCGGGCCAGACTCCGGGCCGTAAACACATTGACGACGTAGGTGGGAATATCGGGTCGGGCCGATGCAAACGCCTCCAGCTCGCGGTAGGCGGCAGTCGACACGCTGCAGATCGGGCTGTGTTTCATCACGACGGCCACCGGTTGGTGTATCGCCTCGTGAAGCGCGTCCAGATTGGGGATGGATTGGGGCTCTGCCATGGTAACTCTGCGATCAAAGGTGGCTCACCGCGACTCATCTATCCGCGGTGTATGACACCCACAAAGATAACGACCTCTCCCCACTCTACCCTATCCCCGGCCCGCGACGACCACCTCACCCAACCGCTCGAGCGCCGGAGGAACGTAGCCAATCGGGTGGCTCCAATCTGCCAACAGCCGTAGGATCCTTCGGAGCAGCCACGGCACGCGCGTCCCCAGCAGATCGACCCGCCGTTCAATACGGGTTCCACCAATCACCTGTGAGAGGAAATACTCCTCTTGCAACGACTCTTTTGGCCCGAGTGACCCTCCCCGACACGAGCAGATCAGGTGGGTCGGGGCATCGAAGGTGGTGAGTTCGGCCACCAGTTGTGTTCGGACCCCGCGCAACTCATAGACCACTTCATACCGAAAGCCTTTGCGGGAGACCCCTTCGGAGAGGGGGCGCGTTTCATGAACCTGATCGTTCCACTCCGGTGCCCGGGCCGGATCACTCACCACGTGCCAGACCGATCTCGGATCGGCCGGAATCGTTGTGGCATCGTGATACAAGTTCACCGAGCTACCCCAAGGTCACGCCTCCCTCTTGGAGAATGGCCTGGGCATACCTCACAATGATCGCGATCGGAACGGCGATCAACATCAGGGCGATCCACAATCTTCGCTTGTTCACAAAGACCGCGCCACCCAACAGGAACACCGGCATCGTGGGACCAAGAATCCCATAACCCGGCGCATTCCGCAGATACCACGAAAAAGGGATCAATAACACCCCTCCGAGAACCAGAAGCTCGGGCTTACGGAACAAGTAGCCCAGGAGGGAAAGAACGACAGAGATCGTGACCAGCGGCCACCCTGTTGTCAGCGACGGAAAGATGAACTCCGGCATGCATTATCCCCAAGCCACACGATGGTTGGCCCCTCGACGCGGGGCTGAGTCGCGGTCACGGCTCACAAGGGATGTTGGCGGAACCGGGGCTCCAAGGCAACTGCCCCCCCAGCATCCCCCAAAGACCTACGACAGCGATTCGACGATGTCAGAATCATGTCAGGGACATTTTTTCGTCGAAACAGAGTTGGTCCAGAACCACGTATCGCAATCGTTCCCGGCCACGCGACGTGGCGGAACAGACTCCTTTGGAGGATTGTGCATGTACCGACTCTCACTCGCCACCATCCTGATCGGCCTCTTCCTTTCCACCGATGTAGGCGCTCAATTGGCCGTCGTGACGCTTCCCCAAGCAACCCGCCTCCAGCCATGTCAGGATCCCGCCTCGGGTGACGGCGCCCAGTGCGGGACACTCTCAGTCTATGAGAATCGTGAAACGAATCGGGGACGAAAGATCGACCTCAAGATCGTGGTCCTCCCCGCGACCGGCCCCGACAAGATGGCCGACCCCGTCTTCATCCTTGGCGGGGGACCTGGTCAGGCGGTCGCCGGACTCGCCGGGGCGATGAACCCACGGCTCGCCGGGATTCGATCCCACCGCGATATCGTCTTCGTCGACCAACGCGGTACTGGTGGATCCAACGGTTTCAACTGTGACCTCACCGGTCCGAGTCTCTCCAACTCAACCGGGTTCCGTTATCCCCCGGACCGGATCGACGCCTGTCTCAAGAAGATCGACGCCGACCCAAAACAGTACAGCACCAACGCCTTCGTCGATGACCTGGATGACGTTCGCGCTTCACTCGGCTATGACAAGATCAACGTCGCCGGTGGGTCCTACGGCAGCTGGGCCGCCTTGGTCTACCTCCGCCGTCACCCCGATCACGTTCGGTCTCTGGTGCTCCAAAGTGTCGTGCCACCCGACGCCGGTTTTCCCGCCTACCTCGCCCGTGGGTTCCAACGTGCACTCGACCGCCTGGCAGTCGACTGTCTGGCCGATCCAGCCTGCCGCGAAGCCAACGGCAACATCCGGGTGAAGGCGCAGGAGGTGGCCGATCGATTGACCCGCCATCCGTTTGAAACCACCGCCGCCGACGGGCGACCAATCTCCGTCACTCGCGATGTCTTCTCAGGAACCGTTGGGTTCATGCTCTATGTCCCTCAATTCGCCGTGACCGCACCCAAGGTCATCACCGCCGCCCACAACGGAGACTACGCCCCGTTGGTCAGCCGACTCGTGGCGAGTGCCGGGTTCGGTGGAGGGATCTCCTGGGGTCTCTTCCTCTCGGTCACTTGCGCGGAAGCAATGCCCCATCTCACCACCACCGACGAAGACCTCGCTCGGAACACGATAAGTGGGGTCAATTATCTCACGAACCTGCGGGAGACCTGTCGCCGTTGGCCCAAAGGAAAAGTCCGAGATAGCGACCCGGAACCGGTCGCGTCGACAGTTCCTGCGCTCCTGATCTCCGGCGCCGAGGACCCTGCCGCTCCTCCCGAACTCGGTGATCAGGCCGCCCGGTATCTCCCCAACGCATTTCATGTGGTCCTTCCCGGGCAAGGGCACACCCCGTTTGGACCGGCTTGCTCTATCACGATCATGACCGCATTTCTTCAGGATACATCTGCCGACAACCTCGACCTCACCTGCGTCAGCACACTTGGCCGGCCGCCGTTCCCTGAGGCCCTGGCCCAGGCCAAGACCGCCAAGGCGCAATCCCAGGGGAGCGTCCCGGCGGCGTCCGACACCACCCTCGCCGGCGATTGGGAGGGAGAGATCAAACTCTCGGCGCTTGGCGCCAACGACCTCGCCATCGTCATTCATTTCACCGTCGATGGCACGACGATCACCGGAACATTCGACGCACCGACCAGCGGCACAACCGGCCGGCCGATCGATTCGGTGGTCAGCGAAGGAGACTCGATCCGGATGGAACGAAAAGCATCTGCCGGCCCCTGGGTGATGAAGGGAGTGAAGTCCGGTACTACGATCGAAGGGGAGTTCACCCAAGGACAGATCGTTGCCCCGTTCATCCTCCGAAAAAGTCACGAGGAGGCGAAGCCGACGAAGTGATCCCCTGCCCTGGCAGGGACGCCGACGAAGTGATCCCCTGTGCCCTGGCAAGGACGCCGACGAAGTGATCCCCTGCCCTGGCAGGGACGCCGACGAAGTGATCCCCTGCCCTGGCAGGGACGCCGACGAAGTGATCCCCTGCCCTGGCAAGGACGCCGACGAAGTGATCCCCTGCCCTGGCAGGGACGCCGACGAAGTGATCCCCTGTGCCCTGCCAAGGACGCCGACTAAGTTATCACCAGCCCTGGCCGGGACGCCGACTA
>JAJCZW010000013.1 GCA_029262155.1 Gemmatimonadota bacterium | reverse complement strand
AGCCCTCTTCCGTCCGTGACAGCACCATCAACTCGGCACCCACCGAATTGATCTGACGCCCGCGCACCGTCCCTTCGGTCGTGCTGGTCGAACTCGCCCAGGCCACGTCTCCAAGCACCGTCACTTGGATAGCACCACGTGTGCCCGGGACTGCCGTAGCGAACCTGATATCGGCCGGAAGATGGTGCGAACGATACTCGGGCAGCGTCTCCTGCCCGCCACTCTCCAAGATGGCCACGTCGGGGGCCAACAACCGTAGCGCTGTGGCCGAATCGGCGGCAGCAAGAGCCGCGTGGTAGGCCGTGACCGTCCGTGCAACGATCACCGAATCGGAGGCGCCTGTCTGTGCATGGACGGTGGCGGTGAGACACGAGATTGCGAGACCCAAGAGGAATAAACGAATTCGGCCCATGTCGCGGACTCCTATAGAAGAGTTGCTATGTCTTGACCTGTGCGACGACCTCAATCTCGACTCGCACACCCTTTGGGAGCCCGGCTGCGGCTACCGTGGATCGAGCGGGACGATGGGTTCCGAATGCGGCCCCATAGACCGCATTCATGGCGGCAAACTCACCCATGTCGGCCAGGAACACCGTGGTCTTGATCACATAATCGAGACCGCTCCCTGCGGCCTCGAGCACCGCACGTAGGTTCTGCATGACCCGTTCGGTTTGCTCGGTGATTCCGCCCGGAATGATTTCCATGGTGCTCGGGTCGAGCGCGATCTGTCCGGCAGAGAACACCAAGCCATCGACGACAATCGCTTGACTATAGGGTCCGATTGCAGCCGGCGCATCGGGCGTTTCAATCCGTATGAGGGACATAGTGCTGTCTCCGAGTATTCGGTTAGAAAAGACCCTCGATCCGGCCGTCGGGGTGGATTCGTATTGCCTCGGCGGAGGGTGCTTTGGATAAGCCTGGCATCGTCATGATATCGCCGGCGAGAGCAACCACAAAGCCCGCTCCTGCCGATGGAAAGACATCCTTGATGGTAATGCGGAAACCTTCCGGCCGACCAAGAAGGGATGGGTCATCGGAAAACGAGTACTGTGTCTTTGCAATGCAGACGGGGGTGTCGGCGAGGCCCATCGCCTCGCACTGGGCGATCGCGCGGGTCGCAGGCAGTAAATAGTCGACTCCGTCGGCCCCATACATCCGCCGGGCAATGATCTCAATCTTTTCACGAATGGGAAGCGCCGCGTCGTAGAGCGGAGCGAAAGCGCCCTTCCCTTCTTCCAACACCGAGAGGACCTCTGCGGCAACGGCTTCTCCGCCGGCCCCACCCTGGGCCCACACATCGCTCAACGCGGCCCGAGCACCCCAGTCCGCGCAGGCATCAATCACGGCCTGCAACTCCTCCGGGCTATCACTCAAGAATCGATTGACCGCCACAACCACCGGCACGCCAAACGCCTGGACATTCTTGACGTGTGCTTCGAGGTTCGCGAGTCCTCGTGTGAGAGCGGCAACATCTGGAGTCCCCAGGGCCTCCTTCTGCACCCCACCATGCATTTTCAGGGCCCGAACAGTTGCAACGACGATGGCAGCTTCAGGGTTGAGTCCACCCAATCGGCATTTGATATCGAAAAACTTCTCAGCGCCGAGGTCGGCGCCAAATCCGGCCTCGGTAAGAACGATATCGGCCAATCCCAGTCCGAGCTTCGTCGCGATGAGGGAATTACAGCCATGGGCGATATTGGCGAAGGGGCCACCATGGACTAACGCAGGTCCGCCTTCGAGCGTCTGCACCAAGTTCGGGAGCAGGGCATCCTTGAGCAGAAGCGTCATCGCCCCGGAGGCTTTGAGTTCGCCCGCGCGCACCGGCTTCTTGTCCCGAGTTAGCCCCACAATGATACGGGCGCATCGGGCCTCCAGATCGGCAAGATCTTCGGCCAGGCAGAGAATCGCCATGATCTCGCTCCCGGGAACGATGACGAACCGGTCTTCCCGACTGGGGCCACCGTTCAATCCGCCCAGCCCGACAACCACCTGCCGGAGGGCTCGGTCATTCATATCGATCGTGCGGGGCCACGTGATGCGCCGTTGATCAATCCCGAGGGCATTGCCGTGATGGATGTGGCTATCCAGCATCGCCGACAAGAGGTTGTGAGCGGAGGTAATCGCGTGGAAATCGCCGGTGAAGTGCAAGTTGATCTCGTCCATCGGAACAACCTGGGCATACCCTCCTCCCGCAGCACCGCCCTTGATACCAAACACTGGTCCGAGCGAAGGTTCGCGCATGCAGACCATGGTCTTCTTGCCCATTCGTCGAAGCGCCTGAGCAACGCCAACCGTGACCGTCGATTTCCCCTCGCCGGCAGCCGTCGGGCTGATGCCTGTCACGAGCACCAGTCGTCCTGTGGGCTGACGCTTGGCGATCGCCTCGGCGCTAATCTTGGCCTTGTAGTGTCCATAGGGGAGGATTTCATCTGCGCCAAGGCCGACCTCGGCGGCGACGTCGACAATCGGTCTTAGGGAGGCGGATTGGGCAATGGCAATATCGGTGGGCACCTTGGTCACGATCACTCCTTCGGAGGACAAGTGAGGCGTGGGCCGAACACGGCCCGAGCGTTGTTACCGGTCTGGCGGATCAGTTCGCTCAGGGGAAGGCCTCGCACCACGGCCACACGCCTTGCAGTATCTGCCACAAAAGCCGGTTCGTTCCGATGCCCCCGGTGAGGGACCGGCGCAAGATACGGTGCGTCCGTCTCCAGCAACAGGCGGTCGAGGGGAATGGCGCGGACGATGTCATCCAGTTGCCAACTCCGGAAGGTCACCATCCCACTCAACGAGACGTAATGGCCGAGGGCCATCGCCGTGTCGAACAGGCTCGGTCCGCTTGAGAACGAATGGAGGATGGCCGTGGCCCGGGGATGGTTCTTCAGGACGGCGGCCACGTCATCGTCGGCCTCGCGCGCATGGATAATCGCTGGTTTGCCCACGCGCTCCGCGATCTCCATCTGGGCCTCAAATACGAGGCGCTGGACCTCACGAGGAGCCCGGTCGTAGTGGTAATCCAACCCCATCTCACCCACACCGACGACGAGCGGGGACGCAAGGCATTCCGCTAGCCAATCAGCGACCGTCGGCGTCCACTCCGTCGCATGGTGCGGATGGACCCCTGCACTTGCCGACAGTTGTTGGCACCCCTCGGCCAACCCGATGGCGACATCTGATTGGGCGACGTTGTCTCCGATGACGACAATGTGCCCGACCCCGGATCCCAAGGCGCGCGCGATCACAGCATCGCGGTCGTCCTGGAATGCGGGGTCGCCTAGGTGACAGTGGGTGTCGACGAACACGCGGGCGGGACCTTACCTGCCTACGGTGTGACTGCCGCTTTTGCGCTCCCGGGCGATCCGCTACGCCGCTTGCCGCGTCCCACCACACTCTCTTGACCAGGGTATCGGTGCTCGATTGCCAGGAGAAGGGGTGAGGCAATGAAGATGGAAGAGAAGGTCCCAGTAAACACACCGAAGAACATGACCAGCGCGAAGGGACGAATCACAGCTCCACCAAAAATCGCCAGCG
>JAJCZW010000012.1 GCA_029262155.1 Gemmatimonadota bacterium | reverse complement strand
TCCGTCGATCGGAGAATCCGTTCTCCAAGTAACCGGGTCGGGCGGACCAGCCCTTGGGCAAGTCGGATGGCGAGCTGATCGACCTGACCCGCAATACTGCGTTGATCCGGCAGAACGAGTTCTGCCGCGGCGCTCGGCGTGGCAGCCCGTCGGTCGGCGACGAGATCGACCAGGGCGATATCGGTCTCATGACCGACGGCCGAGACGACAGGCATCGCCATCCTCGCCACCACTCGACACACTCGCTCATCGTCGAACACAGACAGATCTTCGCGTGCGCCACCCCCCCGCGCCAGGATACACACCTCCACGCCGAGCTGCTCGACGACCCCGAGTGCTCGCACCACTTCCTCCGGTGCCCCCTCCCCTTGCACTCTGGTCGGCACCACAATGACCTCCGTGTGGGGCCATCGTTCGTGCCGCACCGTCAGGATATCGTGGAGCACGGCGCCATCGATGCTGGTCACGACGGCGATCCGACCCGGTACGTTCGGTAGGGAACGTTTGCGGTCCAACGCGAAGAGTCCATCACCCTCCAGCGCCAGGCGCACACGCTCACGTGCCGATTCCTGTGCCCCAAGTGTCGCAGTCGGTAACAGGGCGACCACGGAGAGACGGAGCTCACCCCGCTCCTCCCACAACGTCGGGCGGGCGCGCACATACACCTCGGCGCCGTCGGAGGGAATTTCGCGGGCCTTGGCGGCGTAGGAGCGCCACATCACACAGCGGATTTGCGCGTCGGCATCCCGTAGGGTGAAGTACCAGTGCCCACTCTGGTAGCGCTTGAGTCCTCCCACCTCACCCTTGATCCACACCTGGCCGATCGTGCCTTCCACCATCGACTTGAGTGCATGGGTCACCTCGGCCACGGTCAACGCACCTCGCGTGCTGGTCCCGTCGTCGGCGGGGGAATCTCGAGATGCGGGAGACCTGGCCATCAGTGGCCTAGAACCTGAGGCCAGCGCGGGCCGCCTGCAAGGTATTGACTAATAGCATCGCAATGGTCATCGGTCCGACCCCACCCGGCACCGGCGTGATGGCGGAGGCAAGCGGGGCAACAGCCTCGAAGTCTACATCGCCCACGAGTCGATAGCCGCGTTCGGTACTGGCGTCCTCCACTCGGTTGATGCCCACGTCGATCACCACCGCTCCCTCTTTGACCATCTCGGCAGTGACGCATCGAGGTCGCCCGATCGCCACGACCAGAATGTCGGCGCTGCGCGTGATTGCGCCGAGGTCCTTCGACCGGGAGTGACAGGTCGTCACCGTCGCATTACCTCCCGGCCCATTCTGAATCAGGAGGCTGGCCATCGGGCGGCCGACGATCGTCGATCGGCCAACAATGACCGCGTGGGCTCCGGTCGTCTCGATCCCAGAGCGTATCAGCATCTGCTGGATACCGTAGGGGGTGGCTGGCCGGAATCCGGTTGGGTCACCCAGCACAACCTTCCCGATGTTGATCGGGTGGAAGCCATCCACATCCTTTGCCGGGTCGATGCGGCGGATGACCGTGTCGGTGTCGAGATGATCCGGAAGGGGCAACTGGACCAACATGCCATGAATTGCGGGATCCGCATTCAGACGGTCGATTGCCGCAAGGAGACCTGCTTGGTTCGTCGTGGCGGGTAGGCGGATAGTCTCCGAGTGCATTCCGGCCTGCTCACAGGCACGCCCCTTACTGCGGACATAGACCTGGCTGGCCGGATCCTCCCCCACAAGCACCACAGCGAGTCCTGGGGTGATGCCTAAGGCTACGACCTGTTCGGCCACTTCGCCCCGGATCTGTTTGCCGAGTGCAACTCCATCCAACCGGACACCACTCATCGCGCGATCCCCACATTCCTGGTTTCCCGAATCACGACCACCCGAATCTGACCTGGGTATTGGAGTTCGCCTTCGATCCGTTTGGCGATTGTTTCCGCGAGTTCAATGGCCCCGTCATCGGTCACCTTCTCAGGAGTGACGATCACACGCACCTCCCGACCCGCCTGGATGACGTTGGTCTTTTCGACGCCGGGGAATCCGTTGGCGATGTTCTCCAGGTTGGTAAGCCGCTTCACGTAACTTTCGAAGGCCTCGCGTCGTGCACCGGGGCGGGCACCACTGATGGCGTCGGCGGCCTGGACCAGGACGGATTCTGCACTCTCGTGCGGTGCGTCGTCGTGGTGGGCTTCGATACAATTGACCACCGCAGGCTTCTCACCGTACCGCCGGGATACTTCCACCCCTAGTTCAACGTGGGTGCCCTCGTGCTCGTGGGTCAGCACCTTGCCGACGTCGTGCAGTAACCCACCTCGGCGCGCCAAGGCGACATCGAGGTGCAGTTCCGCGGCCAGCATCCCCGCAATCCAAGACACCTCCTTGGAGTGCTCGTAGATGTTCTGACCATAGGAGGTACGATACCGCATCCGGCCGACCAGCTTGATCAACTCTGGGTGCAGGCCATGCACGCCGAGATCGTACGCGGCCTGCTCGCCAAGCTCGACGAGCTGAGCATCAAGTTCCTTCCTGACTTTGACCACAATCTCTTCAATCCGGCCTGGCTGAATCCGTCCATCGGTGATCAGGGCTTCCAGGGCCCGTCGAGCGACCTCACGACGAATCGGATCGAAGCAGGAGATGACCACTGTATCAGGAGTATCGTCGATGATGACGTCCACCCCTGTTGCCGTTTCGAAGGCGCGAATATTTCGGCCTTCGCGACCGATAATGCGACCCTTCATCTCGTCACTCGGTAGGGCGACCGAGGCGACCGTCGATTCCGCGGTGTGTTCCGACGCCATCCTTTGGATGGTCATTGAGAGGATGCGACGGGCTTCCCGGTCAGCACCCCGGCGGGCCTCTTCCTTGATGTCGCGCGCGAGTGCCGCCGCCACCCCGCGTGACTCATCTTCCACCCGCTTCAGGAGTTCGGTTTTTGCATCGTCGCGGCTCAGCCCCGCGATCTGCTCCAACCGCGATTCCTCCTCACCCAGGAGCCTGTCGACCGTTTCCCTTTGTGCGACCAGCGCCTGCTGCTCCTCCTCCAACTGGCGACTTCGTGTTCGCACTTCACTTTCCTGTCGAGTCGCATCGTCGAGGCGCTGAGCCAGCTTCCCTTCCCGCGTCTCCAGCCGTTCTTCCAACCGCTCGACCTCTTCGCGTCGACGCCGGACTTCCCGTTCTACGTCCTCACGAATCTGTACCGCCTCCATCTTCCCTTCGAGCACGGCGGCGGACTTGAGGCCCTCCACCTCGTGGGCGGCTTTGGCGAGCAGCGTCTTCACATTGGCTTCGGCTTGTTGAACCAGGGAGGTGGCGTGTCGTTTGCGCGCCCGTTGGATCACGACCATCGAGACAAGGATGAGGACGATCCCGGACGCGGCTCCCCCCAGGAAGGGGGCAAGGGTGGACGGCAACATACTGGTATTCTCCGCACGTGACCTGAGGTCACGGAATCATCAGTCAGTGGAGGGCAACGCCTCCGCCGGTCTGCGCCCACGCTTGCGCGGTGGCAACAGCCGCACCATTTCGTCAGCAAGGCCATTGAGTCGAGCCGCCGTGCTGGCGTCTTCTCGACGAGCCTCAAACAACTCATCCGTCACCGCAAGCCCGGCAAGGACGGCAGCCTTATGGGCTTCCATCGTGGGCATCGACTTTCGGATGGTCCCCAGCACCGCATCAAAGTAGTTGGCCACTTCTCGAGTATACTCCGGTGGCAGCTCGGATCGAACGGTAAACTCATCTCCGCCGATCTTCACCTTCACGGCATGACGCTCACCGCTCATCGGGCCGCCCCTTCCTCCTGATGCTCCAAGAATCGAAGCCGCGCCTGGAGCGATTCCACATGTCGTAAGGCCTCGCCAATCCGGGATTGCATCGTCAGGTTCTCCGTCTCCAGCCCGACCGTGCGACTACGAAGTTGCTGGATATCGGCCCCCCCCATTCCTCCTTGCCCCTTCACCTCGTTGAGTTCACCCTCCGCCTTGAGCGCACGCCGCCGCCAGGTGGTCAATTCACTGCTCAGTTGCTGGAGCAGCACCTCAACCCGGGCGAGGGCCGGTCCGTCAGGACGTTCGTAAGGTGACGCCAAGGGTCTTTTCCACCTCCATGCGGGCCCGTTCGAGGGCTCGATCGATCTCTTTGTCCTTCAGTGTCCGCTGAGCATCCTGGAACCGAAGGCGAAACGCCACACTTCGGCTTCCGTCCGGGACCCCCTTCCCTCGAAACTCGTCGATCACCGTCACCGCCTCGACGATCGCCCCGCCGCCATGCGCAAGTCCATTGGTCACCTGCGCCACCGTGATCGATCCGGGAAGCAGCAAGGCAAGGTCGCGCTCGGCGGTCGGCATCGACGGCCACGGGACAAACCGGGACGTTGACCGGGGGGCAAGATCGATGACGAGCTCCAGTCCGTACAATGGTGAGGCCCAGGGGGGTCGATCAGCATCCAGTTCACGCGCCTCGCCCCTGATACGGCCCTCGTCGTCGGTCGCGACCCACATTCCGCTCTGAACTTGCACGCGCAATGTGGGATTTGCCAAGGCCACCGTTCGCTCGAAGAGTCCTTTCAGATCCCACTGATCCACCGGTGTCCTCTGGAAACTGGATGACCAATGGGGTGGATGACGGTCTCCCGTGACCACCACGGCGACCCGAATCTCCTCACATGGTCTGGCACCCACTCCATCTCCAGCCGGTGGTAGGAAGACCGTTCCAATCTCAAAGAGACGAACATCTCCCCGCCGAGCCGCCCAGTTCCGTTCAACTTGGCGGGCGAGCCCCGGTAGCAAAGAGGCTCGGAGGAACCGATGGTCAGCCGATAAGGGGTTGGCCAATCCGATGCCGTCATGATCATCGGTCAGCGGAAGCGTGATAGCTTCGTACAACCCTTCGGTCACCATCCCACGACGCACCCGAGACGCGGCGACCGCGTCGGGTGCGTCGTGTTGGGAACCGACACGGAAGGATCTTAGATCGGCAGGGAAACGATCGTACCCATAGATGCGAGCAATCTCCTCGATGAGATCGATCTCTTCGACCAGGTCGGGACGCCATCCGGGCACATCCACAGCGATCCGATCCTCCGCTGGCTTGGCGACGATGGTCGCGCCAATCGCAATCAAGGTCTCTTCGATGGTCCGAAGGGGAAGTGCGATACCCAGTACCCGGGCCACTCTGGGGACCCTGAGGAATATGCGCGGGGGATTGGTAGGTTCAGGCCAGAGATCGACTGGTTCGGCTGCGACCGAGCCACCGGCCACGGTCAGGATGACTTCGAGGGCGCGCCTGAGCGCCTCTGGTGCCCCCCAGAGATCCGTCCCACGCTCGAACCGGAAACTCGCGTCAGTTGAACAGTTGAGCACGCGTCGGCTCGCGCGAATCTGCGAGGGATCGAACCAGGCACATTCCAGGAAGATGTCGGATGTCTGGTCGGTGACTTCGGTGGCCACCCCACCCATGATCCCACCGATTCCAACCACGCGTTCCCCATCGGCAATCACGATCGTGGACGGGTCGAGCAGGCGGGTCATCTGATCGAGTGTCGTCACCGTTTCGCCGTCGCGGGCGCGTCGGGCTTCGATTCGGTCGCCCGCGAGTGTCCCGAGGTCATAGGCATGCAGCGGCTGACCTAACTCTAGCATGACATAGTTTGTGGCGTCGACCACGTTATTGATCGATCGGGCGCCCGCCGCGAGGAGCCGTTGCCGGAGCCACAGGGGCGAGGCGTCAACCTGAACGCCTCGCACGACCGCTCCGAGGAAGCGGGCACATCCGGAGTCCGGTTCGATCGAGACCGTTATCCCCCCGGTGCTGGCGGTGGATGCTTCCACCCGCTTGGCCGGCGGCACATCGGCAATGCGCGACTCGGGCAGCAGCGGGAGCCGGAACGGGATGCCCAACGCGGAGGCTACTTCCCTGGCAACACCTTTATGTCCAAGGAGATCAGGCCGATTGGGGGTCACGTCGATTTCGACACGGTCGTCCCGCAACGGGAGAACATCAAGGAGCGGGGTACCTGGTGCCGCATCTGTGGTCAGCGTATAGAGTCCGTCGTGGTCGTCCGATAGCCCCAGTTCTCTGCCCGAACACAGCATCCCCTGGGAGACTTCGCCCCGCAACTTCCGCCGCTGAATCGTGAGATCGCCCGGCAGGGTCGTGCCAACCGGAGCAAAGGGATAGCGCTGTCCTGCCGCGACATTCGTCGCGCCACACACCACTTGGTGTCGCTCGGGTCCACCGTCATTGACCTGGCAGAGGTGCAGTCGATCGGCGTTCGGATGAGGCCTGACTTCCTCGACCTCCGCCACGATCACTCCACTGATATCCTGGTACAGCGGGACGACGCTGTCGACCGGAGCTCCTCGCATGGCGAGGTGATCCCTGAGGGTGTCGAGATCGAGCGCGCTGTTGAGGAAGGCTTCAAGCCATCGCCGGGAGATATCCATGCCCTATCCGAATTGGCTGAGGAAGCGCATGTCGCCTTCATAGAGCATGCGGATATCCGGAATGTCATATCGGTTCATGGCAATACGGGCAGGGCCCATGCCGAAGGCCCACCCGGTATAGCGCTCAGGATCGACATCGACGTTTTCCAACACTCGGGGATGGACCATGCCACACCCAAGGATTTCCATCCACCCTGTGCCCTTACACGCAGAACACCCCTCTCCGCCGCAGAGACGGCAGCGCACGTCCATCTCGGCC
>JAJCZW010000011.1 GCA_029262155.1 Gemmatimonadota bacterium | reverse complement strand
GCCAGCCGGAACGCCGGATCGATGGTGTAGTCCGGTGTCCCCGGCCGTGCGCCGTTGACTTGGAGGCGTTGCATCCGACGCAGCCGAAAGTTCTTGAGCTGTCCATCCTCGTCCACCGCGGCGAGGTACCAGTGATGACCGTGGAAGAAGAGGCCCCACGGCTCGAGCGTCCGGGTGGTGATGGTGGCGGCACTCAACGACTGATAGGTGAGGGTGACTCGCTTCCGCGCCCGAAGGGCATCGTTCAGCTGGTGAAAGATCGATTCCTCGTCCGGTCCCACCTCCGAAACCAGCTCTGTTCGATTCGGTGCCTCCGTATAGGCGTCTATCGGGAGGTCGCACCCGAGCTTGCGGGTGGCCGAGCGCATATCGGCCTGGAGTTGGGCGATCCCCAGGGTCGCGACATATCGGGCGGCCTCGGCGATCGCCGCGAGTTCGTCGGGTTCGAACACCAGCACGCGAAGGCTTCGATATCCATGCCGATCAACCCGCTTCGGGGCGCGGACATGCCCATCCTGCTGGAGGGCCAGATAGGGGAGGTAGAAGTCGTCGCGCCGGAGTTGATAGCCGAGCGCACCGTCGCCCACGTCACGAGTCTCGATCGGGATGCCGAAGGTACGGAGTTCGTCCTTGTCCCGCTCGAACATCCGTCGCAGCGCGGCCGTGCTCTTCGATCCGGCATACCCGGGGATCTCGTTTACCAGTTCGTCGAGTGTGGCCGGGTAGTGCCGCTTGAGCAACGCCGCGAGGAGATCAACCCACCGTTGGAGTTTCGGAGGCGGCATCGGCCGTCACCCTCGCTCGGCCAGCGGGGATGTCCCGTCTGGTCCGTGGAGCGCAGGGAGCCGACAGATCAGATTCACCCGTTTCATCTCCTCGATCGTCCGACACCGCCCATCGAGCAGTCCGGGGCTGCCAACGACCAGTGCCAGCAACCGGGCCCGTGAGATCGCGACATTGATCCGGTTGGGGCTCAAGAGGAACTCGGACCCCCGGGGGGCTTCCTCCAGACTCGATGCCGTGAGCGAGAAGAGGACGATCTCACTCTCTTGTCCTTGGAAGCGATCGACCGTGCCGACTCGGACGGCAGGCGGGAGATAGGACCGGAGAAGCCGCACCTGCCGGTTGAATGGGGCCACCACCAGGATATCCTCCGGCTTCATTCGTGGGTTTCCACCCACAGCATCTACCACCCGACCTGCTAACAGCTGGGTCACCAGAGCGTGAACGACCTCGATCTCCTCTCGGCTGGATCGGGTACATCCCTCGTGCGTCACCGGAACGAAATAGGCTCCGTGGGGCGGTAGGTCGGACCCTTCGAACCATCTCTGACCGGTTGAGGCGTGAGCGCTGAGTCGGCCCTCGTAGACCGTGTCCGACACGAATCGACAGACGGTGGGGTGCATCCGATACGACTGCGGGAGGAAGACCCCGAGATCGGGTGGAATGGTGGCGTGACTCTGCAGGAGGTAATCGAGCGACGAGAGACCGCTCTCGCCCGGGTGCGACCCCTGGGTTGGCTGGTCTAACTGCATCTGGTCGCCTATCAGGACGATGTTGCGTGCCGCGAGCCCCATCCCCACCAGATTGGCCAGCGCTACCTGTCCGGCTTCGTCGACGAAGAGGTAGTCGAATCGCCCCGCCAGCTCAGGGCGAACCCAGGTCCAGGCGGTTCCCCCGATGACGACCGGGCCTTGATCGATCACGGTGTCAACCTCTTTGGGGTCGATATCCCCGATCCCCAAATCCCGATCGCTATCGTCCAGATGGCCACCGGCTTTGACGACGCGGATGTTCTCGCCACCATCCTTGACCGCCCGGAGCAGATTGAGGATCGCCTTGTGACTGTTGGACGTCACTGCCACCCTGGCACCATCCCGCACCAGCGTTCGGATGACGGTCGCAGCGGTATGGGTCTTCCCGGCCCCTGGTGGTCCCTGGATGCAGAGTGTGCTGTGATCGAGGGCCCGAACCGCATCGACCGTGGCTGGCAGGATCTCCACATCGTCGGGAATCACCGGCCCGCTGCCACGACCGATCAACCGAGGCCGCTGGCGCAGCAGGAAGTCGAACATTGCGGTCGGTCCGGTGGCGTATTCTCCACTCAGCCACTGTTCCGCCACAACCTGGATGGCATCCTCGATTGAGGCCGCCGAGACGAACTTCATGGGGATGAGTGAGAGATGGTGGGGAGCCTCCTTACCCCGGCCCAGCTTGAGGGTTGCTTGCCCTTGCTCCCGATCCAAAGAATGCAGCACAGCGCTCTGGTCGGCGTTGTGGGCGAATCGATAACGCTCACCCACCTCCACCGTGGTCTCCTGGTCGGGATCGAAGGTGTACTCGTAGAGGAATGAACGCTTCTCCGCCACCGGCTCCGTTTCGGTTCGACCGAGACCGGCGAGGCAGTCGGCGTCGTTCCCCAGCTCGTGTTCGGTCATCTGCTGCCGTTCGAAGAACTTCCACCAAAACGGCTTCTCCTCCCGGCGATGATACTCCAGGAGCCAGGCGAGGAGTTCACCGACCCGCCGGTGTTCCGCCTTGGGTTCGGCGGCGGCCAGTTCGTGGAGACGGGTCGCGAGGGTGGCTCGGACCGCACGCGGTTCCGACAGCTTCTCGTTTTCCTGTTTCTCTTCTTTCGCCGTCAGAGGGAGATAGGCAACGCCGACTTCACTCTGCACCCTCTGGAGGTAGTCGTACAGCTCCGCCGTGGAGACGCAGTCATCCCGGTTGTAGTCTCGAATCCCCTTGAGGGTCGGCGACTGTTGCCATTCCCGCGGTTCCCCCGAATCGATCCAGCGCTGATAGTCGATCACCGAATCGCCGGCGGTGGTCACCGCACCCTCGCGGCGCTTGCGGTACAGTCGCTCGATCTCCTTCAGCGAATAGCTCGGTGCCCCGACCCGGAGACCCTGCCTTACCACCCGGTAGAGATCGACCAGCACCTCGTGCCGGAGGAGGTCGTCCACCTCTTCCTCCCGCGTGGCGTAGCGACCCATCAGCCGTTGGAGCGCGCTCCGCTCATAGGGGGCATAGTGATAGACATGGAGAGTGGGGTCGGCGCGCCACCGGGCGTGGATCCAATCGATGCACGCTTCGAAGGCCCGCTGCTCCTCGTAGGGGTCGTGCGCCCACCAGTCGTGGAACTGGAAGCCGTCCGACTCCCTGGCGACCGCGCCGAAGAGATACTCGAGCCCGTTTTCGGCGAAGGGAAATCCCTCCAAGTCGAAGAAGATGTCGCCGGGCGACGCAGGAGGGAGGAGCGCGAGACCACGCCTGGGCTCTCGCGGGTCGGGCGGAACCACTTCCACCTCGGGAATTGCCTTGCCGGCGGAAGCGTGTTGGAGACGCGCCTGGGTTTGAATCCGCTCCCAGGTTGCTTCGGCGATGCCGGGAACCCGGGACTCCCTCGATTCAGCGATTCGGGTGAGGGTGTCGAGGCCGGCGTCGACCAGGCGGCGGGCCTGGCTTCGGGTCACTCGGGCAATGAGACTCGGGTGATCGGCCCGGGAGAGGATCTCGTCCGCCGCATCCGACCACCGGCCGAAGCTTCGTTCGAACCCCGGGAACGGCATCGACTCGACGGACCACGCCTCCTGGAACGCCAGGAACGATCGCTTGAGGGAGAGGTAGTAGTGGTAGACCTCGTCGACCCGGAAGGTCTGCGGCAGGTTGGTGCCGAGCACGAAGGTCATCGTCTCCGGCCGGACACCCTGGAACGCCTCCAACATCTCGGCGTAGGCCGAGAGCTGGATCAGGAAGTACGGCTTGACGGAGCGGGCCAATTTGGTATCCCAGGGGACGTAGTGCCAGTCTCCGAGGAGCGAGGTGCCGGGGGTGCGATAGAGGAAGTCGGCATAACCGTGCCAGACCCCATGCTGGAGATGGGCCTGGAAGATGACTTCGGCACCCGCGCGCATCGCTGCCTCGGTCCACTCCACTCCGGTATGGTCGTTGGGGACGGTGACGACTTCGCGACCCTCGCGCTTCAACTGGTCGAGGTAGCGCACCTCGTGCTCTCCACCAAGACGAGCGGCTAGGGCCAGGGTGGGATCGTCGTCGGGTTGGAAGGAGGGGTACCGATCGGGGGTGGCCGAGGGGTCGCGGTGCCGCTCCGCGGCGAGCCGCTCCATCCAGCTAGCGAAGTCTCCCTCCAGATAGGCAATCAGGTCCTTGGGACTATGCCGCAAAGCACCGTTGGCGTCGTAGTGCAACCCCACCTCCAACCCGAAGCGTTAGGATGAATGTACTTCGACGATAGGCATTCGGCAGCGAACTCGCGAGGTCCGAAGAGCCCGAAGCAATCCCCTGCCTTGCCTCCGGTGCTCACGGAGGGGATTGCTTCGCCTCTTCGCACACCGGGATTGCTACTCGAACACGACCATCACCGGTGCCCCGCCCCGTGCCTGAGATTCCCGCACAGCGTTGTCCAACGCCATCTGATGCTCATCGGGCGACATGCCGGCCCGAATCACCGGGGTGTCCTCGGATGCGGCATTGCGTGAAGCGGCGCAGGTGACCTCGATCGACATCGGCGTGTAGATCGAGAGGGTGAGAAAACTGACCAGCCCGTTCACGAAACTGATTTTGGTCTCCACCCGCGCGGCCCCATTGGGGCAGCGGGCGGCGGTCTCGACCGTGCTGGGTGGCACCAGGCCGAAGATCCACCCTGAGGCAAATCCCTTGGAGATTTTCTGGGTTGATGGCGTCGCCCCGGTTTCAACGGTCGCGTGATAGCAACCTAGGACCGCGAACAGGGCACAGACCGACAGAAGCTTCTGCATGAGTCCTCCAGCATTGGTTGGGATGTGGGCAACAACTCCGCCGGGGCCATGGACCATCCGGGGCGGCCATCAAGGATAGGCCAGGGGTGTGACAGCGGTGTGATGCAAGTGGGTAAGTGGCTGTGGCCTAATGGTTTTGGAAGTGCGCTTCGGAGCCTGATTCGTCGGTGGGGCCGCCTGCAGACCTCCGATACTGATCCGAAGGGGGCTCCTTCGATTCTCCGCGACTCAGTCTCACCCGGAGCCGCTTGAAGAGAAGCGCGACCGTGGCGGAATCGGATCCCTCCGCCCGGACCGTTACTCCTCCTCCATCCAACGCTGTCAGTCGAATCGCCATCGGGGAGGGGCCGTTGGGTTCCAGGATGAGCCGGCTGTCCGCCCCGACCTCGAATTGGATCTGGTCCTCCACCAGGAGCTCTCGGAGGGTGGCCTCCACCAGGTCGCGCGGCAGTTGGAAGTGGAGAGTCGGTCTGGGGGATGCCCTCAGCGCTCTGATCTGGGCAGTAAGAGCTGGATGGTCTGGGCCATTCTGCGCCGCCGCGGCGACACTACCCCAAAGGATCAGAGAAACTGCACCCACGAGTGGTTGGAACATGATCGGCTCCTGGTGAATGGGTCAGGGACAGGCGGCGGTGACCTCGGGAAGCACCAGGGCGAGGCCTCGCACGTCGAACAGCGGTGCGAAGAGAACCCCCCCACGGAAATCGCGGAAGGTGAAGAGGAACTGCCGGGTGAGAGCCAGCGTGGCCACGAACAGGCGAGTGGAGGATTGAGGACCCGGATGCAGCAGAAGGTCGAAACTTGATCCCTCGATCCAGATCCCCACCTGGGTCGGTCCGTTGTCGAACGCCCAGGTGACCACGCCGGACTGTGTGATCATGTTAGCGTTGAAGACGCTGACCCAGATGAGCTGGTTCGTCAGATCGCATGAGATCCCCAGGAGTGGTGGAACCTGGAGAAACGTCGACGCCCACGACGGGCCGCCACCGAAGAGGGTTCCCTCTTCGGCGAACCGTGAGAGGAGGGTCAGTCGCGTATCCTTGGTCACGGTCCAACCGCTCAGCCCGGTGGCGGTGAAGGTGACTGGAGCCAGGTTGGGCGCGGTGGCCGTGAGGCGGTGATCGGCGCTGAAGAGACCGAGCACCCAGGCCCCGGCTGCCGCGACCCCCTGGGTATTGGTGATCGGTGCGGCATCCACCACCGTTCCCCCTCCCGCGGTGACAGCAAAGATTACCGGAACCGCTGCGACCGGATTCTGGAACTGGTCTACGGCCTGCACTGCCGGCGCTATCGGAACCGGAGACCCCACTCGGACACTCTGGTTGTTCCCTGCGGCGACTTGGAGTGACGCTGCCGGGCCCGGCTCGCCGGTGGCATTGAAAGTCAGGGGTGGAATGTTGATCGCTGTCGCGGTGAGGGTGTTCGGGCCCGCCGTCGTACCGATTGTCCACGTTGTGGTGGCTTGGCCGCCGCCGTCGGTCGTGGCAGAGATCGGGTTGAGGCTCCCGCCACCAGCTGCAACTGCGAATGTGACGACTGTCCCAGGAATTCCGATCCCTGCCGTGCTCGTCAGCCGGACGATAACCGTCACCGTTTGACCGACAGTGATCGTTTGATTTGTGGTTGAGACGGCGACGAGCTGTCCTGGCACCGGGGGTGGGGGTGGTGGTGGCTCCTGCGGTGGGGGAGGGGGAGGTGGCCCCGCCGGTCCCGTTCCGCCGCCGCACCCGATGGCAGCCAGCGCCGTCCACAGCATCAGCCCCATCGGCCACCGTCCCCCAACACCGATCCGATTCGACATCCGTCCTCCCTGGTCGAGAATCGCTGCGACACTGGGTCACAGCGCACCGAAGGACGATAGGGAGGGGGTGTGACAGTGGGGTTGGGGTGGATGGGCTGGGAGTGGAGAAGGTCAAGCAGGGTCAGGAGTCCGTTTTGCCAACGGTGCCTCATATCTCGTCAAGAGTATCGGTCTGAGTCGACCACCCCATCGAGACTAACTGACCCTTGAGAGTATCCTCTGGAGCTGAGTCCTTGAAGAGTGTGGACGCAGAAACTGGGATGTCTTGGTGGCGGAGAGGAGACTTCGCGGTCAAGAAGAGTATCCCAGGTTCGCCTCGTCGAGCGGCTACTGCAGCTTCTTGCGCTGACCTCCGGGCTCTTTAACAGGTTGTGAGGTAGCAACTGCACTGAAGGATAACGTTGCGAGGCCGCACCGATGCTGGTAATCTCAGGGCTGCTACGGCACCTCACCGGAGGTGAGGGAACATGCTCGGGGAGGGGGGATCGGTGACACGGTGTCTTTCTCTCTTCAAGGGCCAATGTCCTGGCCTGTCGCCCCATCCGCTTGGGGCATCACGGCAGACGGTCCAGTACCGTGTCAGAATGCCCGCATCGGGTGGGCACGAGCATGGTCTGTGGTCCATGCTAGGTTGTTCACCGTAAGGAGGTCGAGTGCTTGAGGCACTGGGAGACCCGTTAAACATTGGCTTCCTGCTGATCATGCTTGTCGTGTTCCAAACCAGCCTTCCTCCAGGGCATCGTCGATCGCGACAATGGCACTATCACAGGCTCGCGCCGGCTCTCCTGACCGGTTTGGGGATTCTAGGCACGTTCGCGGGCATCATGCGTGGCCTTCTCGCGTTCGATGTGGGCAAGGTTGCTGAGAGCGTACCGCTGCTACTCCATGGAATGACGACCGCCTTCCTGACGAGCATCGCCGGTCTTACCCTCAGCTTGACGCATCGAGTTATTTCCTTGAGGCGGTCACAAACCGAACAGCCTACCTCTGGAAATACATTGGGAGATGTGGTGGATGCGGTGCAGGGGCTTCGGAAGACCGTGTCCACAGGACAGAAGAGCCTCGTCCTGCAACTGGAGCAACTTGCGGCCACGGTCGGCGGTACGACCGATACCTCGTTGATATCACAGATCACCCTCTTCCGTACGGAAAGCCGAGATAGCCAGGTTGCGCTGCGCCGGAGTCTGGACTCGTTTGCTGAGAAGGTATCGGAGCTCGGCTCTAAGGCTTTAATCGAGGCCCTCGAAGGTGTGATTCGCGACTTCAATGCCAACCTCACTTCTCAGTTTGGCGATAATTTCAAAGAACTGAACGCTGCGGTGAAGGCCCTCGTTCAATGGCAGGACCAATACCGTGTGCACCTGGAGAACCTGCAGGCACGGTTTGAAGCTGTCGAAGAAGGTCTCAATGACACGCGGCGGGCGCTGACCAGCATTGTTGGAGTGATTAACGATATTCCCGCTCCCCTAAACGAGATTGGCGAGTTGCTAAACCTTCTCCGCTCGGAACACGAGAAGCTGGTAGCCATTCTCGAGGCGTACTCTCAGATGCGTGACAAGGCCGTTGAGGCTTTTCCGCAAATCGAACGCCGCGTTGTCGAGATTGTCGACACCCTCGGGCGGGCCGGCTCACAGGGAATGTCACGTGCCAGCGAAGCCTCTGAGATCATCAGCAGGGCGGCAGAAGAACTGGCAGTCCGAGAGGGAGAGGCAACGGCCCACCTCAGGGAAAGTGCACGACAGCATGCCGAGGAATCCCGGGCGAATTCTTAGCGGGATGGTAGAGAACTTCGAGGATCAGGTCAGTCGTCACAACGAGGCCATGTCCGATCAGTTGCGTCTGCTCGACGACTCTCTCGGGCGAGAACTAGAGCAGGCAATCCAGCAACTTGGAAGTCACTTGGTTGGATTACATACAAAAGTGGCCCAGGACTATGAGGGATTCACCAAAGCCATGACCAGGGTTATCGAGGTGGCAAAGAGGGTCAATCCATGATGGAGAATAGCACAGAAAGTGAGGAGGGCGGAGAGTTCTGGTTGTCGATCGCGGACATGATGTCTGGACTCATGGTCGTCTTTTTGTTCATTGCAATCTCCTACATGATCGATGTTGCGAGGCAACGAGACCAGACACGGCAGGCGGCAGTGCTTTGGAACGAGACGCATGGGATGATCTACGAAGATTTGCGGAGTGAATTCGCAGAGGATCTTCCCAAATGGCATGCCTCATTAGATAGCGTTACGCTATCCGTTCGCTTCATGGAACCGGAAGTGTTCTTCACGGTGGGGAGTGCTTTCGTAAAGCCCGAGTTCCGAAGGATTCTCGATGATTTCTTCCCACGGTACCTTCGCACAATCCGTGGCCGAGCGGACGTTGTGGAGGAGATCCGGATCGAGGGCCATACCTCCAGCGAAGGTCCCACGGAGAATCCGTACTTTTACAACATGCGTTTGTCACAAGAACGAACAAGAGCCGTCTTGGAATACTGCCTCTCGCTTCCCATTCTCGATTCCACATCCCGGCAGTGGGCGCAGGATAAGCTGACGGCAAATGGGTTGTCATCGAGCAGGTTGGTGCTTCGGAACGGCGAGGAGGATCGAATCGGGTCCCGGCGAGTCGAGTTCCGGGTCCGTACCAATGCAGAGCAACGCCTGGTGGAGATCATCGAGGTAAGTCGATGAACCTCGGTATAGATCTCAGACCTTGGGCGGAACTTCTCACGGCGGTCGGGGCCTCTCCCCTAGAATACGTGCGACCCTCTATAAATGATCGCTCCGCACCTCGATGGCTCGTACAACTGCGGCATCGCGGGATCGAGGTCGACATTGGGGAAGTCGAGCTCTCGACATCCGGCGTGTATACCTACCAGGGGCAGCATGTTCTTGTATACATCAAGGATACGCAAACTCAGGAGGAGACTCTCATCCACACCCCTGAGGAATCAAGACGCTTTCACTTCACTGAGTGCAAAACGATTAAAGATATGAAAGGCCGGAACCGCTATGCTCGGTACGTCGCCATTCGGAGGACTGATGGGCTCTTTCCAGTGTTTTCACGAGAGATCGATGGCAGCCATCGTGAGTTGGAGGCGGGTCTCAAGGTATGCAAATACTGTCTGAAGGAAATCGCCTACAAGGGGTATGGGCGACCGGGAGGTCGAAGAGGCGAGATATGGAGGTCGTTCAATATCGAGGAGTTCTTTGAGGAGTACGACTCCTCTATCCCGCAGGTACCGGAGCCGCAGGAATCCAGGGGGGCAGAGAGCTACACCCACAATTGGCAGGCCCTATCGCGGTCAATCAGAGAAGAAGCCAACTGGAAATGCAGTGAGTGTAACGTAGACTTAACAAGCAACAAGGCGCTTTTGCAGGTACATCATCGAAACGGAGTTAGGACAGACAATCGGCAGGTGAACTTGGTTCCTTTATGCGTCGTTTGTCACTCCTTCGAGCCGTTGCATAGGAACATGTACGTATCATCGAGGGACTTGGTAACGGTCAATAGACTAAGGCTTGACCAGGGTCTTTGAAGCAGTACCCGGATCCCCTCGTCGGCCATCATCGAACACCGACAGATGCCGAAAGAAATGCTGTGTCATGTGGACGAATCCGTCGAATTATGTCCCCCAATCTCGATGCGGTGATTGAGGCCAGTGAAAGCCCTCGTCGCCGTCACCGACCGGGAGTGGTTCGACTTCCTGCGGGCCCGCGCCCCCGACGAGGTCAACTTCTGGCAACCGTCAGGTGGTACTGGATTTCGGGCTCTCGAACCTGGACAGCCTCTCCTCTTCAAACTCCACGCACCCGATAACCTCATCGTCGGCGGTGGGTTCTTCGCCCACTTCTCCCAGATACCGGTGAGCCTAGCCTGGCAGGCCTTCGGCGAAAAGAATGGTGCGGCATCCTTCGCCAGCATGCGCGCACTGATAGGTTTACATCGACGGGCTGCTTCAGCATCGACCGAGGATTGCACGATCGGGTGTATCATCTTGGCCGATCCGTTCTTCCTGGACGAGGAACAGTGGTTCCCGCCACCAGCCGATTTCTCTCCCAATATCGTTCGGTACAAGGGATACGACCTGAGAGTGGAACCGGGCGTCTCACTCTGGCAACGTGTGATCGCCGGTCGGGCCCTCACCACCCACGTTGCCGGTGGGGCGCTTCAGGGGGAGATGTACGGCAACCCGATCCTCCAACGTCCGCGATTGGGCCAGGGTGCGTTCCGAATCGCGGTGACCGATGCTTACGGTCGTCATTGTGCCGTAAGTGGAGAGAAGACCCTCCCCGTGCTGGAAGCCGCCCATATCAAGCCGGTGGCGGAGGGCGGGTTGCATGATATCGGGAACGGACTCCTCCTGCGGTCGGATATCCACACGCTATTCGATCGTGGCTACGTTACCGTCTCGCCAGACCATCGGTTCAGGGTTTCCCCCAGGCTCAGGGCCGATTGGCAGAATGGAAGGATCTATTACGAATTGGACGGGCGTGAGATCTCAGCCCCGAAGCGTGAGGGTCTGAAACCCTACCGAGAGGTCCTTGAGTGGCACGCCGACACGAAGTTCTTGAGGTAGTGGTGGACTCAACCGACGATCGCCTGGGCCCGATCCTTGAGGAGCTACGACGGTTCGTAAAGGATCGGGATTGGGAACAGTTCCATAACTCCAAGAACCTGGCGATGGCACTGGCTTCTGAAGCGGGGGAGTTGCTGGCGGAGTATCGCTGGGTTCCGAATACCGACGCAGATGCGGTGACCGATCGGCCCGACGCGAGGCGGCGGGTCGAGGGGGAGGTGGCGGATGTGGCGATCGCCCTGTTGCTCTTCTGCGATCGGACCGGGATCGACCTCCCCCAGGCGGTTCGGGAGAAGATCGCCCGAAACGCCGTCAACTATCCGGTGGAGCAGGTGAAGGGTTTGGCCGAGCGGCCTGGGAGTGCGCGTCGGTCAAAGTGAGGATCGTAGGGGTCCGGTCTCAACCTTTTCCACTTCCAAGGAAACGCAGGGGACTGCTTCGTCAGCTGCAATTGCGAGGATCCGTAGGATCCGAAGCAATCCCCTCCACTTCA
>JAJCZW010000010.1 GCA_029262155.1 Gemmatimonadota bacterium | reverse complement strand
GGATCGAATCCGGCCTGGGAGAAATCGAGGTCGAAGTCGCCCCGATTCCGCCGCTCGATCCAGACTGGCCCGTCCAGCCTGACCAGATCGAGTTGGACCCCAAGGTCGCGAAGTTGCGCTTGGATCAACGGGGCCATCGCGGACCGGATCACGTTGGTGCCAGGGAAGTTCAACTCCAGTCGAAGGGGGCGCCCACCGCGATCCCGGATTCCATCCCCGTCATGATCAATCCACCCCTCGTCTCTGAGTAGTTGGCTTGCTGCCGCGGTATCGTATGGTAGTTGGGGTGCGTCATCGGTACGGAACCAGTGGAGAATACCCACCGGACCTTCGGGCACGCTTCCGTAGTCGCCAAGTACCGCCGCGACAAGGGTGGCCCGATCAATCGCCATGGCGAGGGCCCGCCGCACATTGCGGTTCCCTAACAAAGGATGCGGCCGTGTCCGTTGCTCCCGTGCCTTGGTGTTGAACAGAAGGTAGCCCACGCGAAAGGTGGGGACTTGGACGATCGTCAACTCGGGGCGAGCGAGGACCCGTGGGACCGCATGGACCGCGATGTTCTGTAAGGCGTCTGCGGTACCGTCGAGGAGAAGGTTCAACTGCGCATCGGGATCGCGTGCAAGGAGAAAAACGACCCGATCGAGCTTTGGTGCCCCGAGGAAGAACTGCTTGTTGGCGACGAGTTCGACCAGTTGCCCAGGTGTCCGGTTGCCCCATTGATAGGGTCCCGATCCGATCGGGGCTTGGGCGAAGGCCGAGGACCCAAGGCGCTCGTGTGGGATCGTATCAAGCAGATGGGCCGGCAGAATCTGCACATGATACACCAGGTCGTACACCTGCTCAGCGTACGCCTGACGGAACTGGAAAACAACCCGGGTCGGTCCGTCTGCGGTGACCGAGGCAAGGCGATTCAATGCCTGGGCTTCGGAGGGTGCAATCGCTGGATTCTGGAACTGCGCGAAGGTGAAGGTGACATCGCGGGAGGTCACCGGGACGCCATCGTGCCATGTGGCACGAGGGTCGAGTTCGAAGGTCAGGGTGAGGGAGTCTTGTCGGGTCCAGGATTGCGCGAGGCGAGGCTGGAACCCGTCATCACCGGTGGTGGACAAGGAGGGGCCCAAGTCTGCCAGGTGCAAGAAGAGAAGATCCGCGACGTCACGGTTCGCGACTCCTGAGATCAACGTTGGGATGGGAAGGGAAGCGTCCTGCCCGACCACGATGACGAGACTCCCGTGGTCGCCGGTGGTGGGCACGGGCGTCGTGCAAGCACCGAGAAGGATGAGGGAGACTAGACATGCAAGACGTCGAGGCATGGGAGTCGGCTGGTTTGGGGATGTCTCCAATCTAGGCACACCGCCCGTCCAATGCGATGTTTTGACGATTATCGACACCAGGTCCATGCGGGGTCGCGGTAGTGTGCGGCGAGGGCATCCGCTGCGTCAAGGGTGGCCCCGGGCGCAAACGCGTGCCATACCCCAGGCCACGCCTCCCGTGCCGCCTCCCCGATGGCAATGACGATCTCTTCAATCGGTGCCGGACGATCGAGCAGGTGGGCAACCGTTGTCGCGCCAGAGTGGGTGTCGGTCACACCGGCGAGTTCACTGAGGAGAGATTGGTCGTCCGAGAGGAGCAGGGCACCATGCTGGAGGAACGCCGTGTCATGTCGGAGTTGCGCGCTGCCGACCAGTTTCTTTCCCTCGACCATAACCTCCCCGCCGACCGCCGCGCGAAAGCAGGGACCAGCTGCCACCCCCGGCGTTGGCTGTCCGGGCCCCGCCAGGGTCGTCGGAACCCCGATCCGGGCCAACGCCGCTGCGAGCATGATATGAATACGCAGATAGGCTTCGCGGAGTCCACCGAACCGACTGAGGGGAGCAGCCAGGGCGTAGGTCAGTTCGTTATGGTGCCAGACGGCGCGTCCTCCGGTCGGCCTCCGAACACAATCGAGCCCCCGCGCCTCGATCAGGGCTCGATCGTAGCGGCGATGCGCGGGTTCGTGGGCCCCAAACGAGAGGCACGGCGGAGCCCATCGGTAGAGTCGGAGCACGGCGACACCCTGCTCGGCGCCGTCGAGGAGCGCATGGTCGATGGCCATGTTCTGCCAGCCAGGGCGGGGGACGGCATCAACCCAGAGGGACCATTCAGGCGTAGGCATCGAGAGGCGGACAGGTACACACCAGGTTCCGATCTCCATACGCTCCATCGATCCGGGTCGTCGTCGGCCAGGATTTGTAACGCCGAACGTCGGGTGTCGGGTATGCCGCTTGTTCCCGACTGTAGTCGTGTTCCCATACATCACTTGCCACGATATGCATCGGGTGCGGTGCGTGCGTCAGCACGTTATTCCCTCGTTCTGCCCGTCCCTCTTCGATGTCGCGAATCTCCTGTCGAATAGCGATCATGGCGTCGCAGAAGCGATCGAGTTCCTCCTTAGACTCACTCTCCGTTGGCTCGATCATCAAGGTGCCCGCAACGGGAAAGGAGACCGTCGGGGGATGGAATCCGTAGTCCATGAGCCGCTTGGCAACATCCTCAACCCCGACGCCTGCGCTACCCTTGAAGGGGCGGACATCAAGGATGCATTCGTGCGCGATCAAGTCGTCTGCTCCGCTGTACACCAGGGGAAAATGATCTCGGAGTCTGGCTGCAACATAGTTGGCATTGACGATGGCGAGGCGCGTCGCTTCCGCCAGTCCGTCTGGTCCCATCATTCGGATATAGGCCCATGATATTGGGAGGATAGAGGGGCTTCCAAATGGAGCTGCCGACACCGGTCCCGCCGAGTTGTGGTGCTGATCCATCCCAATGGGTGAGGTTGGGAGAAACGCGACAAGGTGGTCTGCAACGCCGATCGGGCCCATGCCCGGTCCTCCGCCACCATGCGGGATACAAAAGGTCTTGTGCAGGTTCAGATGGCAGACATCGGCACCGATATCGCCAGGCCGACAGAGTCCCACTTGGGCGTTCATGTTGGCCCCATCCATGTACACCTGTCCCCCATGGGCATGGACGATGGAACACACCTCTTGAATCCCACCCTCGAAGACACCGTGTGTGGAGGGGTAGGTTACCATCAAGGCGCCGAGCTTGGCCTCGTGTTCCTTGGCCCGGGCCCGGAGGTCTTCCAGATCGATATTGCCTTCCGCGTCCGTCTTGACCACGACGACCTGGAATCCCGCCATCACCGCGCTCGCCGGGTTCGTCCCATGGGCGGACTCTGGAATCAGGCACACGGTGCGGTCGTGATTCCCTCGGGCGCGATGATACGCTCGAATCACGAGGAGTCCGGAAAACTCTCCCTGCGAGCCAGCGTTGGGCTGAAGAGAGATCCCCGAGAAACCGGTGATCTCGGCGAGATCGTGGGCCAGCTCCGAAAAGAGACGGGCGTACCCTGCAGCCTGATCGGCGGGTGCAAAGGGATGGAGGCCTCCGAACGACCGCCATGTCACCGGGATCATTTCGGCCGTTGCGTTGAGTTTCATAGTACACGATCCGAGTGGGATCATCGCGGAGGTCAGGGAAAGATCGCGTGACTCAAGTTGATGGAGATAGCGGAGCATCTCCGTCTCACTGCGATATCGATGAAAGACGGGATGGCTCAGGAAGGGGCTGTGGCGTCTCAGGTTGGCCGGGATCGCCGACCGGGCCCCGGCCGTCTGATCCGGAATCGGATCACCAAAAAGACAGATGAGGTCGTCGACATCCGAGGCAGTGGTCGTTTCGTCGAGTGCAATCGTAATAGCGTTAGGTCCGAGGCGACGCAGGTTGATGCGCTTCGCGTGTGCCTTCGCGAGAATGGCGGTGATGTCGTCTGGGTTTGCCTCGACGGTGACGGAATCGAAGTAGGCATCGTGCCGGAGGTGGATGCCCAATGCCTGAAGAGCATCGCCCAGGCGAGTCGTATGTCGATGGATCCGTTCCGCGATCGCGGTGAGCCCCTCGGGTCCGTGATACACTGCGTACATTCCGGCAAGCACGGCGAGCAGAACTTGGGCAGTGCAGACGTTGCTGGTGGCGCGTTCTCGCCGGATATGCTGCTCTCGGGTCTGAAGGGCCATACGCAATGCGGGGTTTCCTTCCTGATCCTTCGAGACCCCGATGATTCGTCCGGGAACATGTCGTTTGTGGGCGTCGCGTGTCGCAAAAAATGCAGCATGCGGACCACCATAGCCGAGGGGCACGCCAAACCGTTGCGAGTTCCCAACGGCGATATCCGCGCCCCACTCCCCGGGTGGGGTTAGGACCGTGAGGCTCATGAGGTCGGTCGCAACCGTGACCAACGCCTTGGCATCGTGGGCCCTCTCGACGATCGCTTTCAGATCCGGCAGCCCCCCGTCGGTGCTGGGGTACTGGAGTAGGATCCCAACCACGCCCGGTGCGTACGTGAAATCTTCTGGGCGGCCAACCACCAGCGTGATCCCTCTTGCCTCAGCTCGGGTGCGAAGGACGGCGATCGTCTGCGGATGGCATCCCACGTCAACGAGGTAGCGCGGGGCGTCCGATGCTGTGACCGGGGCGAGAGCGAGGCTCATGGTCATGGCCTCCGCTGCGGCCGTTGCTTCATCGAGCAGTGACGCGTTGGCGATTTCCAGTCCCGTCAGGTCGGACACCACCGTCTGGAAGTTGAGCAAGGCTTCGAGCCGGCCTTGAGAGATCTCAGGCTGGTAGGGGGTATAGGCGGTGTACCACCCCGGGTTCTCGAGGATGTTTCGCAGCAAGACCGGTGGGGTGTGGCAATCGGCGTATCCCTGGCCCAGATACGATCGGAAAACGAGATTTTCTTCTCCCATCATCCGGAGGGCCTCGATGGCTTCGACTTCACCGAGGGCGGAAGGGAGGTGGAGTGGTTGGGTAAGGCGGATTCCGGTAGGAACCACGGCGTCAATCAGGGAGTCGAGGTCGGGGTAGCCGATGGTCGACAGCATGGAATCCAGGTCCGTGACCCGCGGTCCGAGATGTCGGTCCGCAAAAGGACTCCGACGGTACGCAGCTGCGGACGACGATGTGGGATGTGTCATGGCCAAACTCGTAAGGGGGAAAACGGACCGTGCCCCGGCGTCTACCGACCGGGGCACAGAAACATGTACGTGACGCCGAGCGGTTGATCAGTCGCCGATATGCGTTTTATACGCCTTCGCATCAAGGAGTTTCTCCACCAGAGACGCGTCATCGGCTTTCAGGTGAATCATCCAACCACCGCCATAAGGATCTTGGTTTACGACGGCGGGATCGGCGTCGAGCGCCTCGTTGATCGCCGTGACTTCACCGGCGATCGGGCTGTAGAGGTCGGAGACTGCTTTGACGGCCTCGATGGTCCCGAACGAGGCGTGCGCGTCGAAATGTTCGCCGACTTTGGGGAGATTGAGGAAGACGATGTCTCCCAATTCTCCCTGGGCGAAGTCAGTGATCCCGACGGCGAACACACCGGGTTCATCCAACGCACGGACATACTCATGCTCGGCTGTGTATCGCAGATCATCAGGAATGTTCGACACGCACATCTCCAGGTTTTAGTAGCGTTTGAGGATAGGGGAGGGGGGACCCCCGGTCAAGCGGAGGACTGGGCCTGTGCGAGAATGCTCGTCCAAGCCTGATACGTCGCCCGATGCAGGGCAGTCACGTCACCATCGTTCTCGATGATGAGATCACTATGGGGTCGTTTTTCACTGGCTGGCATCTGTGCCGCGATGAGGCGGTCCGCTTCGGGGCCAGGAAGCCCCCGGTCGCGGATGAGACGCTCTTTGCGAATGACCGTCGGTGCGTCGACCAAGACGACAAGATCAAAGGCATCGGCCTGGCCGGTTTCGAACAGCAGCGGAATATCACTGACGACGAGTGCATCGCCGCGGTCCCGCGCATTGGCGACCAGCACCCGACGGCGCTCGCGGACAGCAGGATGCACAATCTGGTTCAGGGTCGCTCGCTCCTGGGGATCATCCAGCACGAGGCCTCGAAGGATCGTGCGGTTAATCGTCCCGTCGGACGCCAAGATGGAGGTGCCGAAGTGTTCACAGATCGCATCGAAGACCGGGGTGCCGGGCTGCTGTAAGTCGTGCACGATCTGGTCGGCATCGATGACCGTGGCACCCCACTCACCAAACCATCGCGCCACCGTCGACTTGCCGGCGGCGATGTTACCAGTCAATCCGATGGAGAACATGCGACGCTGCTAGAGGAGGGCAGTTTGGTCTTCGTCCTTCCGGGGGACGCGATGACAATGCCGACAGCGTGCCTCATACGACTCACTGCCACCAACCATGATCGTCGGGCTATCATATCGGGCGGGGAGTCCATCGACCAGACGCTGGTTTCGGGAGGCTGGTTGACCACAGACCAAACAAATAGCAGTGAGTTTTTCCACTCCATCTGCGATGGCCATCAGTGTCCCCATCGGCCCAAAGGGCTCCCCACGAAAGTCAGTGTCGGTGCCTGCCAGAATAACCCGGAGCCCGCGGGCCGCCATCTCGGTGGCAATATCCACGATGCTGGCATCCAGGAACTGGGCTTCATCCACCGCGACGACTTCCGTCTCAGGCTCAACCTGACGGAACACCTCGGCAGCCGTCCCGACCGGGATCGCCTCGATCACGGCTCCATTGTGACTCGAGATTCGATACAATCCCGCATACCGTTCATCGAGGTGAGACTTGAATACTTGGACCTGCTGGCGGGCAATGATTGCGCGCCGGACTCGGCGGATGAGCTCTTCGCTCTTGCCGCTAAACATCACTCCTGCGATAACTTCGATTGTTCCGTGCCGGGCACCGAGGTGCATGGGAGACTCGTGAAATGGTGGGTCTGGCGATTCGAGTCTAGCGGCGCGGTTGGAGGGGGTCAAGCGGAAAAAGCCAGAGAGCTTGCGGTTTTTCTTACCTGACCCCCATATTGTGCCCTGAACGCGCCACTTTGGCCGGGCGCGGCAGTCCCCCCAGTTATTTCCACCGAGAGGAGTTCAGCATGAACAAGCAAGAGCTGGTCGAGGCCGTTGCGAAGCGGTTGGATACTTCCAAGGCCCACGCTGGTGATGTTGTGGACACCTTCTTTGCCACCGATGGTATTATCGCCGGTGAGTTGAAGAAGGGTGGTAAGATCCAGATCACAGGCTTCGGTAACTTCGAAACCCGGAAACGTGCTGCACGTGATGGTCGGAATCCGCGTACCGGCAAGACCATCAAGATCAAGGCCTCCGTCGTTCCGGCGTTCCGTCCAGGAAAAGGCCTCAAGGATCTGGTGAATCGCGCCAAGAAGTAGTCGTTCCACTTGTCGCGTAGGCTTGTACGGGCCGCCCCGCTGGGCGGCCCGTTAGCTTTGTGGGATCTCTTGTCCCACGCGCTGACTGGGGAGTGGCGACTCAGTGCCGCGGATGCTGGGGACCTTGATCCAATCGGGCAACGATCCGTCTCCGCCGAATCATCTTCCCCGTGAGTTGTTCCGCCACGGCTCGTCCTTCGCCGCTGATCTCAACCAGCGAATAGGTTTCCCGTACTTCGATTTTCCCAACCTGCTGGCGTGGTAGGTGGAGTTCTCGGGTGAGCAGCCCGACCAGGTCGTTCGCCGAGACCTCATCCTTCCGTCCGGCATTCACCCAAAGACGAGCGGATGGAGATGGGGACGAAGGTGGAGTCTGTTTTGGAAGCTTCTCGATCCGGCCGCGCCAGAGATCGAGAAGGGCCGCCGCCGTGTGAGGAGCACCGAACCGCTCGAAGAGGGGAACGAGATCAAGCAGCGTGGAGGCGAGATCGCCCCCCTGGATCCGTGCGAGGATCGCTTCACGCTCTCCGGTGCGCTCCGTCCGGGCGAGTGCGACCTCGGACCCTGCGTCGAACGGTTTGGCGCCTGGCAGCCACCGAGAAGCCCAAGATTCGGTTCCTGGTGGGGTGAGTACGAAGATCCGCTCCGCAGTCCAGTTTCCGAGAAGTGATTGTGTTGGTATGTCATAGGCCACAATCACCTCGGCTTCCAGGGAGGGGACCTCACCATGCTCCATAGAGTCGGGGAACCCGTCAGCCTCCAGGTCACTCCTGATGTCACCATGTTCGCTGGTATCGGCAGACCACACACGCACCGTCTTGGGATCGGTGATCTCCAGGATGCGGCGTACCGCCATCCGCCGCTGATGCCATGGCGTGGTCACTACTTCAACCGGGGGACTTGCCTCCACCGGAGCGTCCAGGCTGCCAGCCGTGGCCGCTTTCCAGGCGTATCGAGTCGTCAGGTCGGTGACGCGACCCGGCTCGGCCGTTACGATAATGCGAGAGGCGTTCTCGGGTAGTTCTTGAAGGAGGCCTGGGAGCATCGCGTCTTCGTCCCACTGCTCGGGCCAGATAATGACTACTGCACCCAAGGCTTGAGGATCGAGTTCTGATCGTCGTTGTAGGGCGGCCGCCGTTTCAGGCGTGGTGAGAACGAATTGGGGACCGGATGCTTCGAAGACGCGGCGGCCCCGGGTAGGGCCACGAAGGGCGGACCACCGGACAGCCGTGTCGGACAGGAGAGGGTTGAGCAGCGTTTCCCAGGCGGGGATGGTCGTGCCGGGCACCAGGAGCAGGGCCGTTCCCGAATGGGTTCGGAGATGAGCCGCCAGGCCAGCGAGCGCTGGTGCCGCATAGGCCGGTGCCGGTGGGGCAACAACCACGAGGCCGTTGCCTCGCGCCGTGACTGGAGTCGCTGCTTTGACCATCGAGCTCGTGGGGAGCCAACCGAGGTCAGCAAGCGCACTCCCCTCCTCAGGGGCGAGATGCCAATCGACGAAGTCCGACACAGGTGCCTCAATTCTCAAATAGCGCGAGTGGTAGAGCGGAGCCCAAGGTACCGAACTGGGACCTCCGCGCCAAGACCTTCCTGGTTCATTGACTTCCGGAGTCGGGTCGGAAAGGTTTCCCACGTCGCTCACCTCCATACCAACATCACGAGTTCCGGATGCCAAACGCACTCTCCCAAAACCTGTCGTACCTGGTTCCGTCAGCCACGATCGCACTGAGTCAGGAAGCGAAGCGGCGCAAGGCACTTGGTGAAGACGTGATCGATATGGGAGTCGGTGAACCCGACTTTCCGACGCCCGCTCCTGCCGCGCAAGCCGGGGTGTTGGCGATTCAGGAAGGCAAGACACGATACCCGCCAAATGTTGGGATTCCGGAACTCCGCACGGCGATCGCGGGA
>JAJCZW010000009.1 GCA_029262155.1 Gemmatimonadota bacterium | reverse complement strand
GCGGAAGCGCCCGGCAGCGTGCGGAGTTGCATCGCGAGTCCTCCGAGAGGTTGGAGCGGTTGTCAGTGGTGACTGTCTCTGAATCTCCACCTAAAACGAGGATCGGCAAGGAGGGTGTGTCGTTCCCGTTCTCGCGGGAATGACGGACCATGGTGAAAATGACCGAGACATGGCAGGGGGTTTCGATAGATGTCGGGCCCGGGTTTTGGCCCAACGGCGTGATGAAGGAACCTGCTTGCTATAACACAACTATTTATTAATATTACAATTATGTGTAACAATCTTCAAGAGACCAAGATGTTGGACCCTACCCAGTTTGCGGTCTTGGGGTCGCCGATTCGGCAACGCATTCTCGAAATCCTCTGCATGCGGCAGCGGAATGTCGCTGGCCTCACTCGAGACCTCGGCGCAGAGGCCCCGCTGAATCTCTACTACCATGTGAACAAGCTCGTGGAAGCGGGGCTGGTGACAGTGGTGCGAACGAAACAGTGCAGGGGAGCAGTGGAAAAGTTCTATCGTGCCGTTGCCGGTGGGTTTTCCACCCCACGCGGAGTCAGGGGCCAGGGCGACTTGGTTGACGTTGCGGCAGCGTCGGCTGACAATGCCATACGGGACCTGGCAACCGCGTTGGAAACGGGTGAGGTTCGGAGTGTCGAGGATCTCTTGCTCAGTCGAGTGATCGTGCGAACGAGCCCTGAGCGGTTCACCGAACTTCGTCGAGAGTTGGAAGCGTGGCTGCACAAGCTCGCCGCGGCAAACGGCGAGGGTGAGGTCGAAGTGGCCACGATGGCTATGCTGTTTCCGCGGGCGGGACGGGATCGTTTGCAGTGAGCCCCATGTTCAACCGGAATTTCTTCTTGTTGTGGCAGGGGCAGTTCGTCAGTCAAGTCGGCAATCAAGCCTACCTGGTTGCACTCATGTTCTGGCTGCTGGAACGGACGGGGTCGGTGTCCCTCATGGGGCTGCTCCTGATGACCTCGTCTTTGCCGGGTGTCCTCCTTGGTCCGTTGGCTGGCGCCTTCGTCGATCGCCACTCGCGCAAGACCATCATAGTCGGCACCGACGTTGTGCGGGGTGTCGCTATGGCCGTACTCACCGCCGTGACCGTGGTGTCCGATTCGACGGAACTGATCATCGCCGTCCTCTTCGTTGTTGCCGTCCTGAACGGAATCGCGGCGGCGATGTTCAATCCCGCCGTCGGCGCCGCCATTCCCGATCTGGTACCGCCGGAGACCCTTCGCAGCGCAAACTCGCTGAACCAGATGTCAGTTCAGGCGGCGTCATTCATTGGCCTGGCTGCCGGGGGGGCCGCCTATGCCTGGTTTGGTCCGGTAGCCCTCTTTGCGGTCAACGCAACATCGTTCCTGCTATCGGGGCTGAGCGAAGCGTTCATCCAAATACCTCGAAGGGGTCCGACGGCAATACGGAATGGATTCGCCGGGTACGTGCGCGACATGAGGAACGGCTGGGCCTTCGTTGCAGAGCGCAGGGGGATGCTGATCTTCATCGGCGAGGCCGCGGCAATCAACTTCCTGTTCATGCCGATATTCGTACTCCTGCCTTTCTTCATCACAGAGGTTCTTGGTAAGGGACCGGAGTGGTACGGCCTTGCGCTCGCTGCCATGAGCGCTGGTTCGCTGCTGGGTCTGGTGACAGTCGCATGGTTCAGATACGCCGAACACCCCTCCTTCGTCGCAATCAGCCTCATCGGGGTTGCGGTGCTCATGTGGCTCTTGGGTATGGTGAGACACTCGTCCACGTTGGTTGCCACGATGGTCGGTCTCGGTTTCCTGACAGCCCAAGTGAACATTCTCGTATTCACGTTTCTGCAGATCCGTACGCCGCAGGAGTTCAGGGGCAGAGTCATGGCCCTTGTCATGACGCTGACGGGCGTGGCGACTCCCATCGGTCTGGGCGCGGGGTCGATCATCATAGACCTCACCGGCCGCCACGTGGTCGCGACCTACCTCATACTTGGCTCTACCGCCATCGCGGTGACCGTGCTGGGGTCATCCAGCCTATCGTTCCGGACCTTTCTGGCGGGGTCGAAACACTCTGCCTGAGATCGGATTGGGAAACGGGCGGAGTCCGATCACCTTCTGCGCAAGGGGGATTCGATGCGCCCTTTCAATCCCCCCCCCCACTGCCTCCGATGCCAGCCCGGGGGGACTGCTTCGTCGGCTGCAATTGCGAGGATCCGTAGGATCCGAAGCAAGCCCCTCCACTACCTAGGAATTGCAGGGGATTGCTTCGTCGGCTTGCGCCTCCCGCAATTAAGAAGATCCTTCCATCCCGGATTCAGGCCGTTGATGAGGGCCTCCTTGCGTGCCCGTGATCCAGCCTTCAGCTGCTTCTCACGAATGATGGCGTCTTTGATGTAGTCATACCGCTCCACGTACACCAACTTGGTGAGGTTGTATTGCGCCGAGAAGCTCCCTGGCCTCCTCGAACGATGCTCCCCCACCCGCCGAACGATGTTGTTGGTGACCCCGACATACAGGACGGTATGCCATCGATTGGTGAGGATTTAGACGTACCCGGTCTTCCGAAGCCGCATTCACCAATCTTGCCGGCCTCACTCACGATGCTGATGGCGATTTCGCGCGCATCGTACCGAATCGCGAGGGTCCGAAAGCCCCGAAGCGATCCCCTCCACTGACTCCGATGTCTACTCGGGGGGACTGCTTCGTCAGCTTCGCTTCCTCGCAGGTTCTGAGGGTCCAAAGGCCCCGACGCGATCCCCTTCACTGACTCCGATACCCGCCCTGGGGGACTGCTTCGTCGGCTGCGCCGCCTCGCAGGTTCGCTCCGATGTCAATCCCGAGGGGATTGCTTCGTCGGCTAGCGCCTCCTCGCAATTTCTACCGCGATGGCAACGGCGGATAGGCAATGTAGGCGATCGGGATCTCACCCGTCAGCGCGTCCAACCACGCAACGATCGCCGCCAACTGCTCCGAGGCCAACTCACGACCAAGCTGGTAGCGGGCCATGCGCTGCACCGCCTGATCCAACTCGCGTACCGAGCCGTCGTGGAAGTACGGTGGGGTCATCGTGACATTACGGAGCGATGGCACCTTGAACACCATCACGTCCTGCAGCTCTCTGGTCAGGGCAAAACGACCACTGTCAGACTCGGCGGCGGGCCACGGGCGGGCGACACCGACCTTCTGGAAGGACGAGCCTCCGATCAGCATTCCATAGTGGCAGCTGGCACAACCCGACCGGAGGAAGACGATGAATCCTTCCCGCTCCTGGGTCGTCAGCGCCGTCGTATCCCCTTGGAGGAAGCTGTCCCACCGGGAGGGCACAACCAGCCCCCGCTCGAAGGCGCCGATGGCGAGGCCGACGTTGGTGAAGGTGACTGGCTTGGTTACCCCGGGGAAGGCGCTCCGGAACGAGGCGACATAGGTCGGATCAGCTCGGAGGTGGGCCACGACCTCGGACGAGTCGGCCATCGCCATTTCTGTCGGATTGAGGATCGGTCCCAAGGCCTGCTCCTCGACTGTGCCGGCCCGGCCATCCCAGGTCTGAGCGACATTCCCCGCTGCGTTGTACACCGTAGGGGTGTTCCGCTCACTGAGGTGGCCCCGATCACCCGGGCTGAGCCGCCTTCCGTCGGCACCATAGGCAGCGAGCACATGGCAACTGTTGCAGGAGATGCGGTGATCGCTGGAGAGTAGGGTTTCGTAGTAAAGCCGGCGGCCCAGATCGATCTTGGCCGTAGTGACCGGATTGGTGGTGGACCGGATCACTTCCGGAAGCGGAGCGAAGATGGCCAACTCGTCCGGGCGAATTGCGGCAGGGGCTGTGTCGTTGGGAGTGTCGGTTTGGCTGCAGGCGTTGATCAGTAGCGCGACAAGCCCGGCGGCCAGAGGAAGCGCGGTGCGCATAGGGCCCTCCAGGTCCTGGATGCCGGCGCGGTAGGGTACAACCCCGCGTCAGGAGCGAAGGTAGCCGTGGGTTGGTGAAAGCATTGTGAAATCAGGGCGAATATTTCGCGAGGACCCCGAAGGGGTCCGAAGCGATCCCCTCCACTACCTAGGAATTGCAGGGGACTGCTTCGTCAGCTGCAATTGCGAGGATCCGTAGGATCCGAAGCAATCCCCCCCACTACCTAGGAATTGCAGGAGACTGCTTTGTCGGCTGCGCCTCCTCGCAGGTTCTGAGGGTCCGAAGGCCCCGAAGCGATCTCCCTCACTTCCCAGGAACTGCAGGGGATTGCTTCGTCGGCTAGCGCCTCCTCGCAATTCAGTCTGGCACAACGCTGAACGGGTCGGGCGCCGCGAGGTCTACCCCTAGCGCCTCTGCTAAGGTAGGCGGCGTCTCGTCGATGTTGAACTCCACCCAAAGCGGCCGATGATCGGACACCCGGAATGACATCTGCGATCGGGTCAACTCTCGGAATACCGCATCCTCGAACTCGATGGTTCCGGCGGCGCCAGTTGGGTTCATGCCTAACCCACCCATGAACCATGCGATCTGGTCGTAATGCTTGGCAGCGCTACCGGTCGCGTTGGTTCGGATATTCTGGAGGGCCTTGGGGACCATGAGGCCGGTCGAGGTGAACGCTTCGAACCGTGGGTCTCCACTGCGATCGATGTTGAAATCGCCGAGCACAAGGTGGTCGCGATGGTAACTCGTCTTCGACCGACTCCAGCCGGCCAGCCACTCGGCGATGGCACGAAGCTCAGGCTCGCGATCCGCCGGTATGCTACCGAAGAGCACATGGAGGGTGGTGAGGATGAAGGTCGCGCCACCGGTTCGGAAGGAAACAGCGTACGGGGTTCGAGCGAATTGTCGCGCCGGCGAGTTATCGCCCATCGGGGGGAGGACTAACTCACCGGCT
>JAJCZW010000008.1 GCA_029262155.1 Gemmatimonadota bacterium | reverse complement strand
GGTAACGCGCTGCCCGCCTCTCCAAGTGCAGCGACATGGGCCTCCGCACCCCATGTCAGTGATGGGACGGAGTTATTTACCCAAGAGGAAGTAGAAGAAGCCCTCCGCCGATTGCAAACCCTCGATCCTCCCGGCGTGGGTGCGCGGGATCTTCAGGAGTGCCTTCTCCTACAGATTGACCGCGACCGCCAGCCCCATTCGTTGGCACGGCACTTAATTGCCGAGGCGTTCGAGGATCTAATCGCTCATCGTTGGAATGATCTCGCGAAGCGCCTTGGCGTCGATCCGATAGACGTCCAGACCGCTGCGGATACCTTTGCCCGATACGATCCGAAGCCAGGACTATCCTATTCCGATCGCGGTGACGGCTATGTGATCCCGGATCTTCTGGTCGACCACGTTGACGGCGTCTATCACGTTTCGCTCAATGACACAGGCACTCCCCGGTTGCGCATGAGTCGGTCCTATCAAGACCTAGCTCGCACGAGGGGAAAGTTGAGTGCGGAGAATAAAGAGTTTATCACTCAAAAGATGAATTCGGCGAGTTGGATGATTCAGGCAATTGAGCAGCGTCGCCAGACCATGCTCAAGGTGATGAATTTCATTGTGGATCGACAGCGGGGTTTTTTCGAGAAGGGTGTCGAACACCTGAAGCCGCTCACGCTGAGGGAAGTGGCGGAAGTCATTTCAATGCACGAGTCCACCGTGAGCCGTGTCACGAACGAGAAATACGTGCAGACACCACGCGGCGTGTTGCCGCTCAAGTTCTTTTTCTCGAGTGCCTTGTCGACGGCCTCCGGGGAAGATGCGAGTGCGCGTTCGATCCGGGCGAAGCTACAAAAAATGGTGGCGGAAGAGAATACGGCCAAACCGCTCACCGATCAGCAGATCGTGCATCTCTTTCAAGAACAGGGAATTCAGATCGCCCGTCGGACCGTGGCAAAATATCGGGATCAACTCGGTATCCTCCCAGCCCGCATGCGGAAACGAGTATGAGCACCGGCGTGCAGGTGGCTGTGGATGTGAGCGTCTTAGTCCCAGCAAAGGACGAGGCTGATAACCTCCCAATGTTCGTTGAACAGTGCGCGGCGGCACTGAACACGGCGGACTTTTCTTTTGAGGTTGTCGTGGTGGATGATGGTTCCCGAGATCAGAGTGCTACCGTGCTGCGCGCGCTGGCCTCTCAACACCCGTTCCTCCGGATTATTACCCATCGACGGCAGTGTGGTATCGCCGACGCCTTGCGGAGTGCAGGCAATGCTGCCGTCGGAGAGATCTTCGTATTCTATCCCGCCGATCTCCAGTACCGACCAGAAGATATTCCAACGCTGGTCGATCCGATCCTCAAGGGCGAGGCCGATATCGTCACCGGGACCAAGCAAGGGCCTTACGAGAAGGCGTTTGTCTCAGGAGTCTATAACCGACTGTGTCGCTGGCTTTTTGGTGTCCCGGTGGCCGACTTAAACTCGGTGAAAGCCTATCGGCGCGACGTGATGCGCACGGTGCCCCTTCGGCCCAATTGGCATCGCTATATGGTGGTGATTGCCGCCGCCGACGGCTATCGTTTGACAAGCCGTCCTATCCCGCTGTATCCCCGGATGGCGGGCGCGTCAAAGTTCGATTGGACCCGGATACCTGTCGGCGTGTTTGACCTGCTTTCTGTTTGGTTCCAGCTTCGATTTGGGCGGAAACCAATGATTTTCTTCGGTATAGCTGGTGGCGCGCTGTTCCTCATTGGGCTCCTCGCCGGCATCGTGGCCCTTGTCCTTCGTTTCGGGTACGGTATCGGCTTCCGGCCACTGCTCAACTTGGTAGAAACAATGGTGATCAGCGGAATCGCACTCTTCGGGTTCGGGTTCCTTGGGGAGCTGATTGCCGGATTTCGAGAGGACAACCGGGAGATGGCGAGGCAGATCAACATGTGGCGCCACCCTCCACACGATTAACCTGTGCACGTTGTCTTCATCACTCACAACTATCCGCGCTGGGCGGGGGACACCGCTGGTGTCTTTCTCGAGCCTCTTGCCCACGCATTGGTCCAGCGAGATCACCGCGTGACCGTGGTCGTTCCGTCGCACGGGGGGGAGAGTGGGCGGATCCAACGGCAGGGTGTCACCATCGATCGCGTGCGCTACAGTTGGAAGGCCAACGAACGGTGGGCTGGAACGGGAGCAATGGCAGCCAGCATTCGATCGCTGCCCGGCCTTTGTGGGATTGTTGGGATGTGGTATGCCCTGCGGCATGCCGCCCGGGCCTATGGAGGTGCCGACGCGATTCTGCACGCGCACTGGTGGGTGCCTGCTGGGATCGCCTGTCCCGCACGAGCCCCGTTTGTCCTCACCGTGCATGGAAGCGATGCGCGCCTGTTAGACAGACCAGGCCTTATAGCAGGAATAGGCTGTCGCACGGTGAAGAGGGCAACCATCGTGACAACGGTATCCCACGCCTTGGCCGATACCGTATCCCAACGCTGCGGCCGCCTGGTTCCGCCGGAACACATTATTCCTATGCCCATTGAGCCACACACTATCCCACAGAGCAGGGGTGGGGGAGGTGGGGTGGTCATTACTCGACTGACTGAGCAGAAACGCGTTGATCTGATCCTCGATGCCATCGCGGTGCTCTCCCGATCCGGCGGCCTCCAAGTCAGGCTGCGAGTGGTAGGCGGAGGACCCGCCGAGAATGACCTGCGTGCCAGAGTGGTGAGGTTGGGGGTGGAACGGTTGGTGACGTTCACGGGTACGCAATCCCCCGGGGAGGCGCGCAAAGAGCTCCAAACGGCAGATTGGTCCGTGGCAGCTGGCGTGGGCGAGGGACTGGGGCTTACGGCGGTCGAGGCTCTCATCGCCGGTGTTCCGGTGGTGGCCTGTACCGATGGTGGCGGAATACTGGATGTGGTGCCGACCAGCGGAGGCGGTCGCGTTGTGGCCCCGACACCAGAGGGTGTAGCTCAAGGGATCCGGGAGCTTCTGAGTGACTCCGCGGCCCCGATCGATGCCAGACGCCGCGGAGGGCACTGGCGAGCAGAGCTCGCGCCGGAGGTGGTGGCTAAACGATTTGAGGGGATCTACGCCCAGGTGCGCCGTGCCTAGGCAGTGGCGATGGGTGCGGTGGGTCGTTGGGCTTGTGATTGGCCTTGGGATTGTCCGATCTCTCACCGAGAACTGGGCCGCGATTATTACGGCGGATGTCTCACTCGCACCGAATGTTGCGCTGCTCTCGACCAGCTTGCTTCCAGTCTGGATCGCGTATGCCTTGTTAATAGAGGCTTGGCGCCAGGTGGTCCATGCGTGGGATCAACCCCCCGTGTCATATCGACAGGCGGGGCGCATTTGGATGCTCTCAAACCTCGGCCGATACATTCCCGGCAAGATTTGGACGATCACGGGTATGGCTATGCTCGCACGAGAGTGCGGCATTGCGCCATGGGCTGCGACCACCTCGGCCATCGTTCTGCAAATCATCGCAATCGCTTCAGGGGCCATCATTGTCGCTACAGCCGGAGCGTTCGGCCTCCAGCTCCCGGGTCTCCCGTGGGTGAATGTGGGCGGGCTGTTGCTCATCGCGGCGCTCGGTCTCTGGGCTGTGACGTCAGGACCTGCGACCGCCTGGATCACTCAACGGTTCAACCCCGGCGCTCCGCCCACAGCACCGTCCGCTTCACTCCTCCTTTCGGCCTTGGGAGTCAATGCCTTGGCTTGGGCCGCCTACGGACTCAGCCTTTGGCTGGTGACCCGAGGCCTCTTCTCCGGTCCGTATCCGCCGCTGCTCGACTTGATCGGGGCGTGGGCGGCTTCGTACCTTGCTGGGTTCCTTTCACCCCTCCCCGGAGGGATCGGCATTCGGGAAGGAGTCCTCTTTGCCTTACTTCGGAACGGGCCTCTTGGTCCTGGTGGTGCACTCGCCTTGGCCGGGGCATCACGCATCTCAATGACGATCGCCGAACTCGCAGCGACAGTTGTGGTCACCCGCCTACGCCAACCCGAGGGACACTCCGATGAGTCCTGAGACCCGAGCGGCGCTCCGTCGTGGATGGAGCCCCGATCTCGTCGCCATCGTAGTCATGGTGCTTGCGGCACTGACTCTGTTCTGGCCCATGCTCGGTGGGGCATTCTTGGCGGGCCCGCATTCAGATCAGTATATCGCAGGGTACGGCTTTCGCCTCTTCGGGGCCCAAGCCTTTCGAGAAACCGGTAGCATCCCCCTATGGAATCCCTACATCCTCGGGGGTCTTCCCTTCGTCGGTGCAATGCATGGGGACATCTATTACCCCACCGCATGGCTTCGTTGGGTTCTTCCCACCGGGGTCGCGATGGACCTCGGTTTCTTCATCGGCGTCGTCTCGGCAGGATGGTTTAGTTACCGACTCCTTCGTGCCTTGAAGGTGAGTATTCCCGCTGCCATTGTTGGCGGGCTGGCATATGAACTCACCGGAATGACAGCATCGCTGGTGCAACCAGGACACGACGGAAAGTTGTACGTCGCGGCCATCACCCCACTCCTGTTTCTCGGTCTTCTGCGGGCGATTCGGGATCGACGGCGATCAGGATTCGGTGTGACAGCGCTGGCGGTCGGACTCGCCCTCCTGGGTCATCCACAGGTCAGTTATTACCTGCTGGTGGCCGCTGGGCTGTGGGCGGTGCATCTCGTCTTTTTTGATCCGGAACGTCCCTCGAGGTCATGGTTGGCAGCGGGTGGAGCCTTGGCCTCTGCCCTCGGAGCCGTCATTCTTGGGATAGGGATCTATGCCGTCCAGCTCTTACCTGCGCTTGAATATTTACCGTATTCTCCTCGCGGCAGTGGTGGGCCGAGTGGGGGGTGGGAATACGCCATCGGATTCTCCCTGCCTCCCGCCGAGTTGTTTGCGACGATCCTACCACAGTTCAACGGGGTGCTTGCGTCGTACGCGGGTCAGAACGGGATTAAGCTCCATACAGAACACCTTGGAGTAACGGTACTACTGCTGGCTATACTCGGTTGGGGAATCCGCGGCCGCGCCAGATTGCGCCATTTCCTCGCTGGGCTCGGGACTCTGTTCTTGCTTGTATCGCTCGGCGGCCACACTCCGTTTTATCGGTTGTGGTATGAAGTCATGCCGATGATGAAGACTGTCAGAGCACCGGGCATGGCGTTCTTCCTTGTCTCGTTCTGTATCACCATCTTGGCTGCGCTTGGTGCTGATCGCCTGTTCCAACAGGAGAGTCCTTCGCGGATCGGACTCCGGTGGATAGTACCGTTTGCGGCGCTTGGAATGCTAGGAGTGTTCGGGGGACTCCAGCCGATTGCGGAAGCGTTGGCGCCCGATCAACTGTTGCCGGTCGCAATCGCAAACGCAGGTTCCCTCCGACTTGATAGCCTGCGCTTGCTCGTCATGCTCGGATCGTTGAGCCTTGTGCTCTGGCTTCTCCGCCGGCAGCGCCTTCGACTTGGTGCGGTCGTTGGCCTGACCGGGCTCATCGTATTTGCAGACCTCTGGAGTGTCGATCGCCGGTTCTTCACCTTCTCTCCTCCAACGGCGGTGACGTATGCCGACGATCCACTCACGGCGACCATGAAGAAAGCGCCACTCCCGTGGCGGGTATGGGATCCGGCTGGGGGCTATGCCCAGTATGGGGTATACCGGGGGAAGTCTTTTTTGATGGCTTACAACATTCCGACTCTGCTCGGCTACCACGGCAATGAACTTCGGTACTTCGACGCACTCCTTGGCGGTAAGAATGTTTGGTCCGAGCAGCTCAATCCCAATATTTTGAACCTTTATGCGGTCAGATACGTTGTACTCGCCCAGCCAACAGAAATGCCAGGGTACCACCAGATCGCAGGCCCTTCACGGGTCGCCACCGGTGGGGAAGGGGTTCTCTACGAGGCGGATAGTCCTCCACCATGGGTGCGCGTGGTCCCTGGCGCGGTCAAACTGTCTGAATCCCAAATCGTTCCGACCGTGGTGGATCCCCGCTTCCCTGTTGACCAGGCGCTAATTCTTTCCGACTCCGGGAGCGGAGGAGTCGTCGGATCGGTGCCGGCGAGTCCTGCAGCCGTGGTCGCAACTCTCACCGAATGGCGGGCTGGGAGAATGCGGGTCGCACTCTCTGGGAAGTCGGACAGTCCAACGTATCTCCTGATAGCGGAAAACTGGTATCCCGACTGGTGGGCATCGGTCGATGGAGTGGCGACTCCAACCCAAAGGGCGAATGGCGCGATGCTGAGCGTCGAACTCCCTGCCGGCGCGCGAGAGGTTGTCTTGGAGTTTCATCGGTCCCGACAGGGTTCCAGGGGCCGACAACTCTCCTTGTTGTCGCTTCTGGGTGCACTGGCCCTGCTTGCCTGGCCTAGGCGCAAATCGGCACCGAGGGCGGTCAATGGCTGACCGCGTCCTGGTGATCCTCCCCACCTATAACGAAGAAACCAATCTCCGCCAGATTGTGCCGTTGATTTTGGGGCAGGATCCCCGGATCGAGATCTTGGTCGTCGATGACAACTCTCCGGATGGGACGGGAGAAATCGCCGATCAGATTGCTGCCACGACCTCTCGTGTGCACGTCCTCCATCGTTCCCACAAGGAGGGACTTGGCCGAGCCTACGTGGCCGGATTCCGTTGGGGGCTGGAGCGCGATTTTTCGCTTCTCTGCGAGATGGATGCAGATTTCTCCCACGATCCAGCGGCACTCCCACAGCTCATCGCCGGTGCTGATCGGGCCGACGTGGTGGTCGGGTCGCGGTATAAGAGCGGCGTCAATGTCATCAATTGGCCGATGTCTAGGCTCCTGCTATCCATCGGGGCTAATTGCTATGCCCGGTGGATCACGGGCTTGCCTCTGAGTGATTCGACGGGTGGGTTCAAGTGCTTTCGCCGTCGGGTTCTGGAATCGATTGCGCTGGATAGGGTACGATCGAACGGCTACGCCTTCCAGATCGAGGTGAGCTACCGGGCGTGGCGCAAAGGATTTACCCTTGAGGAAATCCCAATCGTCTTCACCGATCGCGTGGAAGGGCAGAGCAAGATGAGTAAAGGCATCGTTCGTGAAGCGATTTGGGTCGTTTGGTGGCTCCGGATCCGAGCGCTAACAGGTCGCTTATGAGAGGGACCGTCTTCTACAAGATGTCTGGCTCCGGGAACGATTTTGTGGTACTCGACGCCCGGACGACGGCGCTCGCTGACTGGCCCTCTGAACGAGTGGTTACGATTTGTGATCGGCGAAACGGGGTTGGCGCCGACGGATTGGTCTTTCTTGGTCCTGAAGCGAAGGGCGATGGCCTCCAGATGGTGTATTTGAATAACGATGGTGGCCGCGTCGCTCTATGTGGAAACGCTGCGCTTTGTTGCACCCGTCTGGCCCACTCTCTCGAGCTGATCCAAGAAGCACAGCTGCGCCTCCATACCGATGCCGGAGTGCTACTCACCGAATACAGGGGGGGGAACTCGGCTGCAATCCGGTTTCCAGGATTTCAGGCCCCAGTAGAAAGCAGGATTGCCTTGGAAGCTGGCGAGGACAAGATTTTCATCGGTGCTGTGGGAGTGCCGCACATGATCGTTGTCGTTCAGAATGCGCAGGCTGTTGACCTCGAAGGCAGGGGGCGAGTCCTGCGCCACCATCCTGATGTCGAACCAGAAGGGACCAACGTAAACTTCGTTAGCCCTGGGCACGAGCCATCCGATCCGTGGACCATTCGCACGTTCGAACGTGGGATCGAGGGGGAAACCCTTGCTTGCGGAACAGGTACCATGGCAGCAGCTGCCGCAGTGGCTCACGCGGGCCTCGGAAGCCTTCCTCTGAGCTTCATCACTGGCCATGGGGTCCCGCTTGAGGTCGAGGCTGGCTTACAAGGGGGCCAGGTGATTGACCCATGGCTGGCTGGGGAGGGCCGATTGGTCTACACCGGGGCGCTAGAGTAGCAGGTTTTCAACTTCTCTCCTGCAGGAAGCAACTCACACAGCGACAAGCGTTTACCAGGACTGATGGTGTTGAGGCTCGGGGAGTTATCCACGTCTTCCCCTATTGATACTTAACATAATACATCTTATACAACATATAGACGATAGCAAAGGATAGGGCTATGCAAGTAAGGTTGAAAGGGTTTGCTGGCCTTTCGAGTCAAGCGCCCTCTCAGACGCTCCCGCCCATCTCCCCTAGGCGGACCTCGGCCTCAACGACCGCCGCAGTCTCCGGAAAATCCTGAATGATGCTCCGCAGTACGGCTGCCGCCCGCCCCGTATCACCAGAGGTTGAGTACGCACGGGCTGCCTGTAGAAGCGCATCCGCCTTGGCAAAGTCCATTGGGGCGAGTTCGGCAGCTTTCTCATAGGCGGCGGCGGCTTCGGCTGGCCGACCGAGGTTTTCGAGAGCGCCCCCGAGGAGCAGGTTTGCGCGGCTGGCGACCTCCTTCGGTGGGTTCTTCTCCAGGAAGGCCTGTAGCCCATCGGCAGCCAATTGATCCTGGCCGCTTGCCATACGCACCACGTTGAGCGACAGGGTCGCCTCCAGGGCCGCCGTGGTACCCCGGTAAGTGTCGACGACGCGTTGGAGTTCGGTTGCAGCAAGCGGCAGGTTCCCAGCTTCACTTGCCTGGCGAGCCCCATCAAGGGCCTGGGCGGCAAAGGCCTCCTTGCGCTGGGCACTTGTGACCATAAACCAAGCGACCACAGCGATCGCCGCCAATGAGGCAGCTCCTATCGTGAGTCCTCGTTTCCTATGGACAATCCACTCGACAACACCTTCATCGGTCGCCTGCGTATCCGATCCTTCAGCCATGCCAACTCCAACCATCATAAGTCATTGAAAAGGGTACCGTCGCACTCGCGAACGAATCGTCCCGGCTAGGAGCACCGAGTGCCCCCGGGGCGACTCGAACGCCCGGCCAACGGTTTAGGAAACCGCTGCTCTATCCACCTGAGCTACGGGGGCCAAGCCAAGCAAAATAGAGCGTTTAGCGGAGTGAAGTCAATGCAGTTACCGGGGCTCCCGTAAGTCGATCTCGGCCACCTAGAGCCCCAATCTCAAGGACGAATGCCCACGCGGCGACCTGAGCCCCCACTTCCTCGACCAGCCTTGCAGCGGCCGTCGCGGTTCCCCCGGTTGCCAACACGTCATCAATGATAGCGAGGCGTCCCCTAACAGGCCCAAGAGATTGGTGCATCTCCAGCGCATCCTCTCCGTATTCCAACGCATAGGTCGCTACCGCTCTTGCTCCAGGGAGCTTGCCGGGTTTTCGGGCCAACAAGAGCGGGAGTCGCATGCTTTGCGCAACGGCCGCACCGAAGAGAAACCCTCGGGCCTCGATGGCCACGATCCCATCTGGGTTGGTAGTAGCGACGCCTGCGGCCAAGGTGGTTGTTACGTCTGCGAACAGATCGGCCGACGCCAAGATGGGTGTCATGTCCTGGAAGATGACTCCTGGTTTCGGGAAGTCAGGAAAGGCGCGGAGTGCGGCACGGATGCGGTCCTCAATTTCGCGGTTCGCCATGGAAATGTCCTTTAGGTGGGCGTCCTAACCTGTGATGACAAAAGTGTTTCCAACGCGGACTTCATCCGAAACCTCGATTAACTCGACGGAACTCACCCGGGCAGATATTGGTCCCCCGCGAAGCGCCTCTTGAATGATGGGCACGGCATCTGGCTCAAGATCGATGAGCACCGCTACGTCTCCATTCGCCATGTTTCGGACGGATCCGGAAAGGCCAGCTCTGTCAGCGTAACCTTTCATCCAGTATCGGAAACCGACACCCTGCACCCGACCAGCGACACGGAAGTGGTACCGTCTCACCTGGAGCGCCGGCGATGCCACCAGACGTAGAGGCCGATGAGCACGACGAGGCTGGGAAGAATGAACACTAAAGCCCGCGTGGTGTAGGCTTGGACGGCGGCTTCCCGGAGAACGCTCTCGTGCCGGCCGAGGAGCCAGCCGCCGTAGAGCAGGACCGCCGACCAGATCGCCGCTCCGAGAGCCGTCCAAGCGACGAAGGGAATCAAACGCATCCGTGATAGACCGGCTGGGATCGATATGAGTTGCCTGACCACGGGGACAAGACGCCCCACGAATGTGCTGATCTCACCGTGGCGGTTGAAAAAGGCTTCGGCCCGATCAAGGCCCTTAGGAGATACAAAGAAATAGCGGCCGAACTTCCGCAGAAAGGGCTCCCCTACCCTTCGAGCGACCCAATAATTTAGCAAAGCTCCAAGTACACTCCCGATGACCGCGGCCGCCAAGGCGACCCAGAGGTTCATTCGTCCTTGTGCCGCTAGGTATCCGGCCGGGGGCACGACGAGCTCGCTCGGAAACGGAATAAAGGACGACTCGATCATCATGAGGAGGAGGATGCCTGGATATCCCATCGCAAAGATGGTCTCTACGATCGTGTGGACAACATTCTCAATCATGCGCCGGCCGCTCTCCGTGGAACCCATGTTGGCCAAGGAGTGGCACAAACCGCACATCCTCTATGACTGCGGTATCCAACCCTTCCTCCGTCCGGATCCCCAGGGTGAGGCGTTGGGATCCAAGATTGCCCAGGGGGATGACGAGCCGCCCGCCAATGCGAAGTTGCCGGACAAGGGGGTCCGGAATGGAGGGCGATGCCGCTGCGACTACCACGGCGTCGAACGGCGCCCATGCGGCCCAACCAAGCGTCCCGTCTCCGACGACCAACGTGACCTTGTTGACCCCTGCGGAGCGGAGCGAGACCTGGGCCTTCGCCGCGAGTTCAGGAAGGCGCTCCACTGCGAGGACTGTGCCAGCAAGTTCCGCGAGGAGGGCCGTCTGATACCCAGATCCGGCTCCAATCTCAAGGACTTTCTCGCGCCCCGTGAGCTGCAACAGTTCGAGTGATCTTGCTTGGACTGAAGGCTGGGAGATGGTCTGACCCGAACCGAGTGGGAGGGCGCAGTCGTCATATGCTCTGTGGCGGATGCTCTCCGGAACAAAAAGGTGCCGCGGTACTGTGGCGATCGCCCGGAGCACGGCAAGGTCCTTAATGCCTTTGCTCCGGACCACTTCAACGAGAGAGCTTCGGTACCCTCCGAAGCTATCCTTCACTCCGGTGCTCACCGATCAAGATCCCACGAACGCACTGTGTCGAGGAGAGGATAGCTCGTGAGGTCCATATGGAGTGGGGTAATCGCGATGCACTGGTCGGCGACGGCTCGATGATCGGTGTCCCCAGCCCCAGTCCATGTGATTTCCCCACCCCCAATCCAATAGACGTCGCGACCACGCGGATCCTGCATACGCGTGAGTGACTCGGAGAAGAACCTGCTGCCAAGCTTCGCGACCTGGATACCTTTGACCTCGTGAGCGCTACACTCGGGAAGGTTGATATTGAGCAACATGTTCGGAGGGAACTCGGTTTCGACGATCTGGCGTACGAGAGCGGATACGCGCTCTTCGTATCCCAGGAGGATCTCGGGGTCAGAACCGGCGTAGGAAATCGCGATACCCGGGACTCCCAACGTTACCGCTTCCATAGCCGCAGCTACCGTCCCGGAATACAAGACATCCTCCCCCATGTTGGGCCCGTGGTTCACCCCGGAGAAAACAAAATCAACCTCATCTGGGACCAATCCGCCCAACGCCAATAGCACACAATCCGTTGGAGTCCCGTCGATTTGGATGGAGCCATCGTGTCGTCGTGTAGGCCGAAGTGGACGATGCATGGTCAGGGAATGGCTCGTTCCACTCTGCTCCCTATCGGGGGCCACAACGGTAACCTGCGCGACGCGCTGGCACGCCTGGGCCAGGAGTCCAATCCCCGGGGCGAGGATCCCGTCATCGTTCGTAACGAGAATGTGCATAGAACGAAAAGATAGTTCGGGTGGGCCTATTCCGGCGGATGGTTCCTCACTTCGGATTGGCCCGTTCCTCGGTTTGCTTTGCCCCGCTGAGAATACCTCGGATGCGCTCAAGTTCATCAGTCAGTTCTCGAAGAGTTTCGTCGCGAGCGGCCGTTCGGGCTACCTCCCGCAATTCGCCCGTTTTTCGGAACTGATCAATCCTCAACCGAGCACCTTCGATGGTGTACTTCTCAGTGTACAGGAGGTGTTTCATAAGGAGGATGAGCTCTACCTCACGGCCTTTGTAGACTCTATTCCCAGCTCTGTTCTTGGCCGGACTCAAGAAGCGAAACTGACTTTCCCAATACCGAAGTACGTGAGGGCGGAGGCTGGTGAGGGTACACACTTCACCGATCGAAAAGAACTCCTGGACCGGGCTGGGAAGCGTCATTGATCTCGCTCCGGGCGAAGGGATCGGGACATGAGGTTGGTGATCGCCTCGCGAGGGGCCTTCCCATCGTACAGAACCTCTCGTACCGACTCGGTACTGGGAAGCTCGATCCCGTGCTGCTGGGCCAAGCGACTGGCCGCGTCGGCGGTGATGACCCCCTCGGCGACTGTTCGGTGGGCTCGTCGATAGCCCTCCAGGGTTTCCCCTTTGGCGAGGGCAACGCCGAGGGCGCGATTTCGACTCAACGCGCCGCAGGTCGTTAGAATCAGGTCGCCGAGTCCGGCGAGCCCCGCAAATGAAGCCGGATCTGCTCCGAGCACCACGCCGAGTCGGGTTATTTCGGCGAGACCTCGGGTGATCAAGGCAGCGCGGGGGTTGTTGCCAAGGCCAAGGCCTTCCAGGATTCCGGCCGCGATGGCAATGGCGTTCTTGAGTGAGCCACCGACTTCCGTGCCGATCACATCCCCGCTGGTGTATACGCGAAACGCGCTCGTCGAAAACAACTCCTGCACCTGACGGGCGGCTTTCGCATCGCGTGACGCCGCAACGACTGCCGTCGGTTGGCGTTCAAACACCTCCCGCGCAAAACTCGGTCCCGAGAGTGTCACGAAGGGCCTACCGGGGATGACTTCCGCTGCGACTGTTGACATGAAACCGAGGGTGGAGGCCTCGATCCCCTTGGTCGCGCACACCACCACTGTATTGTTGCCGAGCCCGGGTGCTGCACGTGCGAGAACGTGTCGGGTTGCGTGGCTAGGGGTGGCAACAACAAGGAATTGAGCATCTCTGACGACGTCATGCACATCTCCAGTGACTTGGAGGCGAGCGGCGAGGTGACATCCTGGGAGATACATCGTGTTCTCATGCTTCGAGGCTACGGCCTCGACTACTTCGGCCTCGTAGGCCCACAGGCAAACATCCGCACCTATGTCGGCGAGGAGGTTTGCCAGTGTGGTGCCCCAACTTCCGGCACCGAGGACGCCAATCTGTGGACTCATGACGTCTGCTGCTTCCCGGACCCACGGTGAAACCGATGCTCGGTGCCACGGAGGAGACGGACAATGTTGGCCCGGTGAAGTAGGATCACGGCCAGAGCCAATCCAACTTGCAGCGGAATGGTCTCTCGCTGGGCAGGGTGAATGACGTATCCCGCCAACGGGAACACCGCCGCCGCGAGTATGCTCGCCAGCGACACGTACCCGGTCAGCCACAAGGTGAGGGACCACACTGCAACCGCCACCGCGAAACCACCAGGCAGGAATGCGAGCAGGGCACCCGCTCCTGTTGCCACACCTTTCCCGCCGCGGAAGCCGACAAAGATGGAAAACGCGTGCCCCACCACCGCGACGACGCCGAGACTGAGAGCCAGGAGAGCACTACCACCGGCCCACCGCCCAAAGAGCGCGACTGGAATTGCACCCTTTCCAATGTCAAACAGCCCCACGGGGATCGCATACCGCCAACCCAATACGCGAAACAGATTGGTAGACCCTAGGTTCTTGCTTCCCACCCTGCGGAGATCAATCCCGGCACCCCACTTGGCAACGAGGTAGCTCGTTGGTATCGCCCCGAGAAGGTACGACGCGCCAATCCATGCTGCGATCACCGTGCTCGTTTCCCCTGGCTACCACGCTCGGTAAACCGCACCCTGAGTGGCGAGCCTTGAAACCCCCACGCTTCGCGAAAGCCGCGCAGGAGATAGCGTTGATAGTTCTCCGGAACCCCACGGGGTCGATTGCTGACGACTGCGATGGTGGGCGGCGCAACACCGACCTGGGAGGCGTACAGCAACCGCACCTCTTCGCCAGGGCGCTGGGGGGGATTCGCTCGGTCGACAAGCGCTCGCAGGACGCGATTGACTTCCGCAGTGGTGACTCGGTGGGCTCTCGAAGCGGCGGTCTCGCGAATCGCGTCCAACACCTTCCGGGCTCGCTGACCCGTCTCCGCCGAAAGAAAGATGAACGGTACGTATTCTAGGAAGGGAGCCTTCTCAATGAGTTGCTTACGTCCCCGTTCAGCCGTATTGGAATTCTTGTCTTCTATGAGATCCCACTTATTGACGGCGACGATGAGTGCGGCGCCATGCTCCCACACCTGATTGGCGATACGGAGGTCTTGCGCATGGAGCCCAAGCTCTGCGTCGACGACCAACACGCAGACATCGGATTCTTCGATGGCGCGCTGGGTTCGGAGCGTTGCATAGAACTCGAGGTCCTCCACCACTTTCGATCGACGCCGAAGCCCGGCGGTGTCGATAAAGCGGATTAGAGCATCGTGGAATTGGAGATAGGAATCGACCGCGTCTCGCGTTGTCCCGGCCACGCTGGACACCACGTAACGGTCCTCGCCGAGAAGGCGATTGGCCAAGGATGATTTGCCGGCATTCGGACGACCGACGATCGCAACGGCAATCTCATTGGCGGGAGGATCCTGACCCGGTTGTAGCAGCGCGGTGATCGCGTCCAGGAGGTCGCCACTTGCTTTCCCCACTTGGGCGCTGACTGGCAGCGGATCACCCAGTCCGAGCGAATGGAAGGCGTAGTGTTCGGTTTGGTCGGGGAGTTTGTCAAGCTTATTAACCGCGAGGACGATCGGTCGGTCAGCCTTTCGGAGATGCATGGCGATGGCCTCATCGACGGGCTGCACGCCGGCAGGGCCATCCACGACGAACACCACCACGTCCGACGATTCAACCGCGAGATTGACTTGCCGTCGAATCGCCCGGTCCATGGACTCATCCGAGTCGGGGACGAGCCCCCCGGTATCGACCAGCCAGAACCGTCTCCCATTCCATTCGGCCCGACCAAAGTGGCGATCGCGCGTGGTCCCTGCCTCGCGGGAAACGATGGCGGTCCGGCCGCCAACAATCCGGTTAAAGAGCGTTGACTTGCCGACATTCGGCCGGCCCACAATGGCCACAGTTGGGAGGGTCACGTGGTGGTCTCTGATTCGAGTGTAAGGGCATCAACGAAGGTCTTTGAAAGCCAAACCGGCATCGGCACTGCTGCTTGGACGGCGTCGAGACTGATGCCATCCAGGAAGAGTGCGCCGTCGTTCACCGCTTCACCCGGCAGCAAGGCCAGGTCATACCCGACTTGGCCGGTGAGGGCATCAATAAAGGCTTGGCCGGGCAAGAGGCCAGCGGTTGTGACCCTAGGGCCAAACAGCGAGTTCTCCAGAGCGCATATCTGGAATTCGCCACGAGTATGGGCCGCCAGTACCGAGACAACCTCCGGCATGAGGGGGCCCATGGAGGTGCCGGTACACACAAGCACTCGCTTATCCTCGAACGACTCAAGCGGCCCCGCTTCTTCAATAGCCTGCTGGAGATACCGAACTGAGCCCACCCCATTCTCTGCCTGATCGAATCCATCATATGCCGATGCCGGCGGGAGAGCACGGTTGGCCCGAAGATACAGCTCGTCGGCGCCGTAGACCCATTGGATAGATCTGGTCCGAAGCGCCCGCTTCCCCCATGTCTCCAATTGGTTTATTGCCCGTCCGCATTCCTCAGCCGTGGGCTCGCGAACGAGACTGTGCTTGCTGAATTCCGTGAGTCCGACCGGGACAACCGAGACACTCAGGACCGCATCACCGAGTCCCCACAAGGCGTCGAGCGTTTGGTCGAGGATGGGGCCGTCATTGACACCTGGAGACAGGACAATCTGGGTGTGAAACTGGATCTGTGCAGCGGCAAAGAACTGGAGTTGTTCCAGGATGTCAGGCGCGGTCGGATTGCGGAGAAGGTGGCGTCGTGTGGTCGGGTCAGTAGCGTGGACCGACACGTACAGGGGTGACAGACGATACTCGACAATACGGTCGACATCCCACGGTTTGAGATTGGTCAGCGTTGCGAAGTTCCCATATCGAAAAGAGAGTCGGTAGTCGTCATCTCGGATGTAGAGCACATCGCGCAGTCCGTCCGGGAGGCCATCGACGAAGCAGAAGTCGCATCGATTGGCACAGCGTCGGATCCGAGGTGGTTCGAGGACTGCACCAAGCGGTTCCTCAAGTGGCCGTTCGATATCGTATTCGATTCTTTGGCCACTTGGATCCCGAGTGTCCAGGACGAAGGTCTCCTCAGCCGTCAGGAACTCCCAGTCCAGAAAATCGTGGAGTGGGCGACCATTGACAGTGAGTAGTTCTGTTCCTGGCGACAGCCCCATCTCTGCTACCATGGAGCCGGGTTGGACAGCCTCGATCCGGATCATTCGATTCCTTACACCGATCGTACTTCAATCGTAAATGACTTCCCTTGAACTGCGGGGGAATAATGACCCTATCCGATTGTCAAATCAAGGGTTACAACCGAAGACCTCACGTAGCTTCAGGGTTGGGGTCCGCTCCATTGCCCAGAAATGACACGGGTGGCCCTGGCACATATTGCACCAGAGCCACCCGCCAATACCTGCTGCTACTAGACTAGTTCTCGACGATGATCAAATAGCGCGAGGGTCCCCAGAACTCAACCGGTTGCTGGATCTCCAACGCACCACGGAACTTCTCCTCCTTCATCGTGGGAGCCGCTGCGAACGCGAGATCCTGACGAGAAACGAGACGGTAGTCTTTCTTGGGGTTCGGCATCGGAATCTCGGTCAGGTTCCGGCGATCAGCTCGAATGAACAAGGTTGAATCGAGCGTTTCGGCAGGCCGCAAAGTCTCACCCGTACGCGTGAAGATGAGGAATCGGGTCCCACCCTCTTCGACGACCAATCCGAGATTGAGCAAGTCCTTCTTCTTCCCAATCACGTAGTACACCGTGTTCTCACGAGATTCCATTGCGCCGACCGTATCCACCAACTCTGCGTTGGACGTGGCGAGTTGCTCATTGAGGCCTTTGACCTGCTCGAGTTCGGCAGTCATCGTTTCGATGGTGACCTTCTGTGCGTCGACGAGGCTTTGGAGATCGGCGATACTGGTTGCATAGGCCGCGAGAACCACCTTCATGCTGTCAGATTGTGACGTGAGGGCACGAAGCCGTCGTTGTGAGGTTGCCAGCCGCGCCTCACTGCGCTTCACGCGCGCCGTCAACCCTTTCACCTTGTCCAGCACCTCAGTTCGGGCATTCGCTGTTGAACCCGCCCCAGCTTCACCAGCAACCACCGGGGTGACAGTCTTGGCCGGACCCTTGATGGTGGCTAACTCGGTGTTGACATCGGCAACCAATCGGGTGACCTCGGACAGTTCCATGACCAGGCTGTCCTTCGCGTGAGAGATAGCGGTGGCCTGTTCAAACTGCTCGCGGTAGTAGGCCGTCGAGTCAGTTGGAATTCGTGCGATCGTATTGCCGTTCGCGTCTTTGGGTGGCATGCAGCCCACCACGAGCACGGCAGCACCGATCACGAGTAGAGAAAGTTTCATTGTAACCTCCGGCGATGGGGATCAGTTTGTAATACGCCCGCTACACCCACGCGAGCGTGTTCCATTCGTGTTCCAGTTGGTCTTGGGCTAATTGATTCGGATTCATCCTGCGGTGGTCCGCTGTCGGAAGAAGTCCCGTCACCTCGTCCAGATCGACATATCTACAGGCCTCGCGGTAGGCTCGAAGGAGTGCTTGGATGGCGGGAACCGGCATGTCGGGGGTGACACGCATGGCCCCGAGGAGTCGTGCAGATTGATCACGCGTATCTGGTATCATGGCTCCCTCTCCTCCGGTGGAGTCCTAAACGTAACAAAGGCGCGAAACGGCCCGGCTTACGCCGTGGCTTCGTTTCGCGCCTTCGACTGGCAGAGCCACCGCTCTGCCCGACAAGGTCGACTCAGTCTACCAACCTGAGCCTATGCTTTCAAACGGAAAGATTGCGAGAGTGGGCGACATTGTCAAGAACCTAGGTCTCTTCGTGGGCCA
>JAJCZW010000007.1 GCA_029262155.1 Gemmatimonadota bacterium | reverse complement strand
ATGTTCGTCGCCATGCCGACTGCAATACCGCTGGAGCCGTTCACCAGGAGATTGGGGATCTTCGATGGCAGGACCACCGGCTCCAGGAGGCGGTCGTCGAAGTTGGTTTGGTAGTCGACAGTGTTCTTGTCGATATCCTCCAACATGGCGATCGCCACCCGGGTCAACCGCGCCTCGGTGTATCGATAGGCGGCAGCGGGGTCGCCGTCCACCGATCCGAAATTCCCTTGTCCATCGATCAGCGGCGCGCGGAGGGAGAAGTCTTGGACCATACGCACAAGGGCGTCATAGACCGAACTGTCTCCATGGGGGTGGTACTTGCCGAGCACATCACCAACCACCGTCGCCGATTTCTTGTAGGGTCGGCCGGGAACGAGTCCCAGCTCATTCATGGCGTACAGAATGCGTCGATGCACCGGCTTCAGGCCGTCCCGGACATCGGGTAATGCCCGGGAGACGATGACACTCATCGAGTAGTTGATAAACGACTGGCGGAGTTCGTCCTCAATCGGACGGAGGACGATACGCTCGCGGGAATTCGGGGCTGTCATGTGACTCCAAGACACCAAAAATTGGGGGCGACTGGATCGCGTGGTGAGGGTGGCTCACGTCCACAGCGGTGGCCCGTTGCCATCGAGAATAGAACGATGAAATATAGCGGGGGAGGGTGACGGACAGCAAGTCCAAACCCGCACCCTAAGTCAAGGAAAAACAACAACTTGCGGCGCCGTTTTGACGACCGGGTGTGCTCCGTCACCCGGGGCGGTCACGACCTCCCACCAGCATGCCGATCAGTCCGTACCGTTCGGGACGATCGTGATCAACCGCTAACGATGTGCTGTCTTATGTTGTGGGTGGAACCTTGGACGGACGTCGGAGTCGGAGAAGGAGAAGCGGAAGGACGAAGAGCGCCCCGATCGTGCCCGCAATGGTGCCACCGGTCGTGGCGAGTGCGATGGATCCGAAGAGGGAATCGATTGGGGTGCCGATCGCGAGGGGTAGGAGGCTCGCCAAGGTGGTAAAGGTCACCAGGAGAATCATCCCCGCACGATCTTGAGCGGCACGAAGGATATCAACCCCGCTGAGGCTACGGAACACGCGCTCCCCCGAGGGGGAGACATGGCGGCGACGGGCCAGGGCGGCATCGACCAGCAGGATGGACTGATTCACGGCGAGGCCCACCACAAGGATCACCCCCACCGCGGCCTCACGTCCAAAGGCTGCCCCGGTCGGCCAATAGATTGCGACCACCCCCGCCAAGGCAACTGGTAGGCTGAGAAACACCATTGCCGCGGCCCAGGTTGAATCGAACACCATGGCGACGGCGAGCAGCACGAGGAGTACCCCAGCGCCAAAGACCACCCAAAGGCCCTTGGCACTTTCATCCAACTGGAATCCAAACTGTTCATCCGACGCGCTATACCCAGCTGGCACGGCGATAGAGGCCATGAACGCATCGTGGGTACGCTTCGCTAGTTTGTTGGGGCCCCGAAAGTCGTATTGGACATAGCGGATGTACTGCTGATCCTCGCGTCGAATCGAGCCGAGTGTCTCCATCTCATCGACTTGGGAAAGATCCCCAACCCGTACAGGTGACCGAGCTGGATTCGCGACTTGGGCCATGCGCAGGTCGGCAATCGAACGATCCCGCGAGCCGGCCGCCTTTAGGGTGACCGTGACCTCCTCGCCACCGATCTCCATCCGCTGGCCACCACCCGCTCCCCGAATCTGCTGTTGCACGGTTCCGGCAAATCGTGCTACCGTAAGCCCCGCTTTGGCCAAGGCTGCCCGATCGGGCTCCAGGGTGACACTCGTCGCACCGCCGCCGAAGAAGAACCCACCCGCATTGATGTTCACGTTGCGTACCCGAGGGATGCGCTCCAGGCGCTCCTGCAGGTCGATGGCAAACTGTTCCAGACCAGAATAGGAGAACCCCAGGAGTTTGATTCGGGAGGAGGCCGCCGCACCACCCCCGCCAGAGGAAAACGCTGGACCCTGTCCCTGGATGGTCACGCTGGCACCACCAATCAGCACGGCTCGTTGGTTGAACTCTTCCTGCATAAAGAGAGGGAGTGCCGTAAGGCCGGCTTCGCGCTCAAAGACCACCGTCACCGACCCTCGGTTTCCGGCGCCACGTGCCTGCACTCGCTCGACCCCATCCTGTCCCACCGCGATCTGCTCGAATTCGGCCAACGCACGGTCAAGGCTCTCTTGGTCGGAGCCCCCGGGAAAACGGAGATAGGATGTCAAGGTGGTCGGACGGTTACCCCAGCCACCCCAGTTGAATCGGGGCACCTTCTTGATGAAAGCCCAGGTGAGGATGCCCAGAGCTGCGACTGTCAGGGTGAGCACCGCCCATCTGAGGCGGAGGGTTCGTATCAGGATCCAGGAATAGGCCCGATGCATCCAACGCCAACCGGCGTGTCGCTTCCCATGGCCCGTCCCCACCGCTGGGATCATCACCACCGAGGCTAGCACCGACCAACCAAGCGCCATCGCAAAGGCGGAGGCAAAGGGCACAAACGCCGCGCGCGCATCTCCCTGGAGGTACAGGAACGGAATCAGAACCACTGCTGTGGTGAGCGTCGCCCCGACCACGGCAGGCACGATCCGTCGGCCGGCGTCCGCCCGCCCCTGAACGGTGTCGGGAGCTCCGCGCAGGCGTTCAACCACAATCAACCCATTCTGGACTAAGATCCCGATGCCCATTCCGAGGCCAGCGAGAGTGAGGAGGTTGGCGGGAATGTTCAGGAGATAGAGGCCGAGGGCAGTGCCAGCGATCGCCACGGCAGCACTACCCATGACAAGCCCCACACTGGTCAGGTTCCTGAGGCTGAGAAGAAGCACGATCGCCACCGCCACTGCCGCGATGGCACCACGCCGCATCAGATCGCGGAGTTGCCGGTCCAGCTCGATGGACTCATCGGCGGCCACGCGGAACCGAATCCCAGGAGGGAGTGCGGGTCCGATAGCGTTCATCGTTTCACGGATCCGAGCCGCCGTCTTGATTGCGTCTGCCCCGGCAAGGCGGCTTATCGTGAGGGTGACCGCCGGCTGGCCATTAAGCCGATTCAGACTTCCGCGGGTGTCCTCTTCCAGCCGAATCGAGGCGAGGTCTCCCAAGGGGAAGATCCGTCCCGCCGCCCCCATGACCGGGAGTGTGCCCAAATCCTCTATGGTCCGAGGGAGGTCTCGGAGTGAGACTGGGCGGGTGACGATACCGAGGTGGTCTTCACCCAAAGGTTCAACCTGGCGTGCCTCGCCCAAGGCCTGATTCAGGGCGGCCGGTTCAATCCCGAGGCGGCGGAGGTGAACCGGATCATAGCTTACCGCAATCCCGATCTCGGCTCCTCCATACTGCTGCACGGTGGAGACCCCGGTGACGGCTTGAAGGCGAGGTGTGACCTGGTCCTCAACGATCTTCTGCAGTGCACCCGGAGTGTACGGTCCCGCGACCGTATACTGTAGCAACGGCTGCTCGGCGAGGTCTTCGGGAACGAAGTTACTCACCGACGGTGCAATGACGCCGAGAGGGTATTCACTGCGCAGTAGCTCAAGTCGCTCCAGAATGGCGAGTCGGGTCATCTGAACGTCGGTGTCGGCCTGGAGTTCGACGTTGATGGAGCTCGATCCCTCGCGTGACGCGCTGCTGGTCTTCTTGACCCCACGAACCGGCTGGATAGCCGATTCCACCGGGGAGGTCAGATACATCTCGACCAATTCGGCTGATGCACCAGGCCATGCGGCTTGCACCGTGAGACGTGGGAGTTCCACTTCGGTGCGCGTGGCGAGTGGGAGTTTGGAGAACGCCACTCCCCCCGCGAGGACGAGGGCGATCGCGAACGACCAGACGACAGCTGGTCGACCGGTGGCCCAACGAATCATGACATTGCCTCCATCGGTTCGGTCCGCTGGGGGGTCTCGGCCGGTCGGGCGCGTTTGGCTTTTGCGCGCTCCATCACGTAGTAGGCCGCGGGGAGGAGAAAGAAAGTGACGAGGAGAGCGGTCACGGAACCGCCGATGACGGCCGCAGCAAGGGGTTGATAGAGTTCTCCCCCAGCCCCAACCCCGAGCACCATCGGTGTCACCCCGAGAATTGTCGTCAGGGAGGTCATGGTAATCGCGCGGAGCCGCTGGCGGCCACCCAGGAGAATGGCTTCTCGGAGATCATGGCCTTTGGCTCGGAAGCGGTTGATCGCGTCGATCTTGACCACCGCATCGTTATCTGCGATCCCGATCATAACCACGATGCCGATCAGGGCCACGGCGTTGAGACTCTGCCCCGTGAGCCAGAGGGCAACGATCGATCCGGTACCGGCGAGGGGGACGACGACCATGATGACGAGCGGAGTTGAGAACGACGCGAATTCGCCGGCGAGCACGAGAAAGACCAGCGCAACCGACAGAATGGCCACAAGCCCAAGCTCACGCGTCGTACGTTCTTGCTCGGCGTTGGCCCCGGACAGCACCCAGGACAATCCTTGGGGAACGGAGAGGTCCGCTAACGCCGCGGACACTGCCGTGGCAGCTCGGGCAGTACCGCCCTGTTCCACCATCCCCTCCACGACCGTGACCGGCCGTTGGTTGATCCGTACGACTTCGATCGGGGTACGCGTCTCGATGACCGAGACCAGCTGACCCACGGGGATGCCTCGTACCGGGGTTGCCAGTGCGGTTGCCAGGTCTTCGTTAGCATCGCCCCGGAATCGCACCATGATCGGGGTTCGGCGATCGGTCTCCCGAAAGTCATTCGCTTCGACGCCGCCGAGACCGCCCGCCAGGGCCGAAGCGACTTCCTCGATCGGGATGCCGCGTTCGGCAATCCGATTTCGTTCTAGGGTGATGTCGACCGCTGGTTGGGTAGCACTAAAGGCGTCGCGGACATCCGTCAGGGCCGGCATCCCCTTCAGAATGGTTCTGGCGGACTCAGCCCAATGCTCAGCCTCGGCGGTTGAAGCGGCCGATACTTCCACTCGGATGAGTCGACCCTCACGACCAATCAGGCTGCCGAATTCCGACTGCCCCGCGAGATCGATCGCCAGGGCGCCGGTGGCGAGATCAGGTACCGCCGCACGGAGTTGGTTTGCGAACCATGCCGCGGACCTGCCGGGAGGGACCGGGATCAGGAGTTGGGCGGTGGCCGCAGTTCCTGGATCGGCTCCCGCAAGCACCTCTTCGTCGGTCGCGAGCCCAACCCGAGCATAGATCCCTGCACTCCCAAGGTTCTTTGCCGCCGTTTCAAGTCGGTTGGCCTGGCGCACCGTCTCTTCAAGGGCGGTTCCCTCGACGAGGTGGAGATCGGCCACCGCAATACGTTCCTCTACCCGTGGGAGGATCTCGCGTGGGAGTTTAATCGTCATCAGGACGGTGAGGATCGACACCAGCGCACCGGCAGTGAGGACGAGGCCCGGATGGGCCAGGGCCCACCGCATCCCGTCCTCATAACGATCGCCGAGCCGTCCTCCCAAAGCGTTGAGGGCAGCCCGAGGCCGCGACAAACGACCGGCTTGGGAAGGAGTGCCCGGCGCACGCTCTCTTCGATTCACCATCATGACAGGCATCAGGGTAAGGGCAAGCACCAGTGAGGCCGTAAGCGAGGTGACCACGCTCAAGGAGAGGTCACGAAAAAGCGCAGCACCGAGTCCTTGGACAAAAACGATCGGGCCAAACACGAGCAGCGTGGTCAGCGTACCCGCGATCAGGGGGCCTGAAACCTCCTCCGCCGCTTGGCGTGCTGCTTGGAGGGAGGGCATCCCCTGTTCTCGGAGCCGGCCAGTCGCTTCGGCGACGACAATCGCGTTGTCGACCAATAGTCCCACACCGAGCGCGAGACCTCCCAGCGACAGGATATTGATCGTGACGTTGAGGAGTTGGAGGAGGACCAGTGCAATAAGGACGGAGAGGGGAACCACCAGTCCGATCGCCAATGCCGATCGCCCGTGTTGCATGAAGAGCAAGATGGAAATGAGGGACAACAGCCCACCCACAATGATCTCTTGCCCCAGGTTCGACAAGGCACTGGTCACGAACTCGGCCTGGGCGGCAACGACCTGCACCTGGACATCGGGAAACTCGGTCGCCAACTGGTCGATCGTCTGATAAATGGCTTTGGTCACCGAGACGGTGTTCGACCCCGCATCCTTATAGACGACCAACCCGACTGCCGGTTGTTCATCAAGACGAGTGATTGTTGTTGGATCAGCTGTTTCGAGCGCGACCGTGGCCAGGTCGCGAAGCCGGATGCCGGATTGAGCAGGGCCAATCGGGGTATCCAATACCTGGTCGATCGACTGGAACTCGGTCAACGCCCGCATGGAGAACCGGAACTGCCCCCGCCGAATGGTGCCGCCTGGAGCGGTCACGTTGGCTTGGCGGATGGCTTCAGCCACCTGAAACGGAGTAATCCCCAGGGCGCGCGCTCGATCAGGGTCTACGTCGACCCTCACCTCATCCGTCGGGGCTCCGACCACCGCGACGCTGGCAACACCAGCAAGTTGCTCCAGCCGGCGGGCATGCACATCCTCGGCGGTTCGTGCTATCGATCGGATGTCGCCCGGACTGGTGAGACCCAACACGGCAATAGGACGTTCGCCGGGGTCGCTGGTGAGGAGCGTGGGCCGATCGGCCCGCTCGGGGAGGCGTGCCCGAGCGTTGTCCAACCGTTCACGCACCAGGAGCACCGTCGTCGACATCTCGGTACCCCATCCGAACTGCATCGTGGTTGTGACTTCGCCGTTGCGACTCACCGAGCGGAGGTCGACCAGTCCTGGCGTTGCCGCGAGCGCTTCTTCGATC
>JAJCZW010000006.1 GCA_029262155.1 Gemmatimonadota bacterium | reverse complement strand
CAGGCAGTGCCTGCAGCTGCGACACACCGGTTGGGGTCGACGAGTTGGCTAGTGTGACTGACGTGACCCCCACCGCGAACGCCACCGGGGTCGGGATCGGTACCCCTATCGGCATGAGTTTCAATCACGCGATGGGTATGGGGATGGAAGCCTACGTCGCGTTGCATGTCGGTGGCCTCACCGGCCCCACGGTGCCGGGAACCTGGGGTTGGTCGCCCGATCGGAGGCACCTGGAGTTTCATCCCGATGCCCCCCTCCTTCATCGGACTCGCTATACCCTTCATCTCGGCGGCGCCGTGACCGATGAACATGGTCATGGTTTCGATTACGACCACTGCATCGCGCAGCATGGTGGGGAGTGGTTCTGGGGACAGATGATGGGTGGCCAGCAGCTGGGGAGTGGTTGGATGCACGGAAACGGGAGCTACGGTGTGTCTTTCTCTTTTGAGACCGAATAGCGGCCGGGTAGATCGTCGATAGGTGGTGGGTCTTCCCGCCGTGACCCGATGTCCTTGATGCGGAAGCTTGAGCGCCCTCTCCCGAAGGGATGGGAGAGGGCGCTCGGGTAGTCAGAGGAGGGTGGCCGACTTGTCGGTTACAGGGTGCACATGTCGACGTTGTCGAAGTTACCACCGTAGTATTTCATGTACTGCACCTTCCGCTCGAGTGCATCGATGACGTAGCGGCTGAAGTTGATCTTTTCGAATATCTGGGCACTACCGAGGCCGCCGGGGCTGAAGACGTTGATCTCCATGAGCTTTTCACCCACGATATCCAATCCGACCAGGAACATGCCGTCCTGTACCAGTTTGGGCCGCACCATCTCCGCGATTCGAAGATCGGACTCGGTTATCTCTGCCTCGGCTTTCTTGCCGCCGGCGTGGATGTTGGAGCGCATGTCACCGCCAGTCCGAAGGCGCCGGAACGCAGCATACTTCCCCTTCACCCGCAACGGACGTCCGTTCATGATGAACAGGCGCTTGTCGCCCTCCTCTGCGGCCGGCAGATACTCCTGCGCGATGACGTACCCGTCGCGGCTCACGGCGTCGATCATCTGGTTCAAATTGGGTACGTCGGAGGGGCGCACCAGGAAAACGCTGGCGCCACCTGATCCGAGGAGCGGCTTGAGAACGGCGGTCCCGTCCATCGATTTCACAAAATCCTTGATCTCATTGCGATCGCGGGTGATGACGGTGGCCGGCCGGACAGCCTCGGGAAAGAGCTGGAAGTAGAGCTTGCTCCCCGCCTTGGCCAATCCGTTGGGGTCATTGACCACGACCACTCCCCGACGGCTGGCGAGCCGGGCAAATTCGAGGGCGACCGACACCGCCCACGGGCGTGTGATGGCATCGTCAGACGGGTTGTTCCGGAGCATCAGCACGTCCAGTGCATCGACTGGAATCCGCTCGACGATGGCGTTCTTCCCCTGGAGGTCGTCGCAGAACGTGGTGGAGGTTTTGTAGTTTTTCTTGGGGACGGTACGGCCTAACGCCACAATATGCTCATCGTGGGCGTAGACCAGGTCGCCGACGCCAAGGACCCAAGCCTCGTGTCCCATATTCACGGCCGACTGACCGAGTCGCATGGTGGTGAACCCACCCTCTTCGGTCTTGATGTCATTGACGATGAATCCGATCTTCATGTGGTTCTCCTTGTAGTGGCTGAATCAGGCCCCTGAGCTACGCCGCCTTGTCTGATGCGAAGGTGGGTAACTGCAGTCACAGCGTGGCCATGTCAACATTGTTGAATGTGCGCCGGTAGTACCGCATATAGTCTACCTTCCGTTCGAGCGCTTCGAGGACCGGCTTACAGAAGTTGGTCTTCTCCAGGGTTTGTGCGCTTCCGAGCCCGCCGGGAGAGAAGACGTTGATCTCCATCAGTTTATCACCGACGATATCGAGGCCAACGAGGAACATCCCATCTTCCACCAAGCGCGGCCGGACCATCTCAGCCAGCCGCAGCATGGTATCGCTCACTGCCGCGCGACGAAGCTTTCCACCTGCGTGAATATTGCTCCGCATATCATCGCCTGTGCGCACTCGGCGGAACGCGGCATAACGACCCTTGTGCATCAACGGCACCCCATTCATCAGAAACAGGCGGGTGTCGCCGGTCGCGGCGGTGGGGAGGTACTCCTGTGCCACGATGTACCCATCGCGGATAATCGCATCCATCATGTACTCCAGATTACCCATGTCCTCTGGCCGGACGATGAACACATTGTGCCCACCCGAACCCTGCAGCGGCTTGATGACGACGGTGCCTTCCTGCGCTACGAACTTGCGGATTCGTGTCTTGTCGCGGGTGATCAACGTCTTGGGCCGCACCTCTTCAGGGAAGGTTTGGAAATAGACCTTATTCATCGCCTTCGCGAGGCCGTTGGGATTGTTGAGTACGATCACGCCGTGGCGCATCGCGAGCCGGCCGAAGTTGACCGCGGCGAACTGAGACCACGCTTGCTGAGCGGCAGGGTTGCTCCGCAGCAGCAGCACATCCAGTCCGTCGACCGAGATCCACCGGCGGGTCGCCTCGTTCTGGATCGCGGTACCGAGCTTTTTGATCGTCATGCCGGCATCGGGTGCCAAGGAGGTCGCGAGCGCGCGAATCGCTCCGTCGGGTTCGTAAGCGAAGGAGCCCGAACTCATGATCGATACGTCATGTCCCCGCCGGAGGGCCTCAACCGCGAGACGATAGGTGGTCTGGCCTGCCACCTCACCCCCCGTCACGTTCACCGCGATCCCTAGCCTCATGGTCGGATACTCCCCTCGATCAACTCATGCACCTGCAGGCCACCTCGGGCACGCTCCAGCCGCTCCGCCGCCCCCGGGATGTCGAGAAACCGTGGCCGGAGGGGCGGTGGGACCAACACCCGACGCCACTGCAATTCCTCGATCACCGGAACGTGTGTGGCGGCGATCTTGCCCACCAGGAGTGGCTCCAGGGAGCCGCCCTTCTGCAGATAGTCCAGGAAACCCACCAGCCCACTCAGGTAGACGGCGTCCTTGGTAAGTCCGCCACCCCGATGCATCCGGAGCGCGATGGTAAAGGCGGTGTGGCGATCGAAGCCGTGGTCCTGTCGGAGGAAGCGAAAGGTATCCACGAAGGTGGCGCCGTCGAGCAGATTCCGAGCAGCCAAAACCCTAGCTGCGAGTAACCGCAGCCGAGGACGACTCAGACCGCCCACCAGGAATTCGGCGAAGACCGCGAGTCCCTCCTGCAGCGCGTCGTAACCGGCCAACCCCGACGCGAGTTGCCGGAACGGCTGCGCCCGTCCGTTGACGTAGGTGACGATGTGCGTGCCGATCTCGTGTTGGAGTAGAGCATCCACCCTGCTGGCCGGGATGTGCATACTGCGATTGACCAGGAGTCTCCCCCGGGAGACCATGAGGCCGGTGGTATCCTCCCGGATCTCCACCCCGGAGTTCATCTGGGGATACCGTCCCCGATAGTATTCGAGTTCCGCTTTGGCCCGGGCCACGAAGTCGGCTACCGTCACCGTACCCCCAGCGGAATCTTCTCGCGATCGCGGCGAGACCGCACCGAGGACCTCTTCGGCCAACTTGACCAAGTCCGGCTCGACGTCCCCGTACAGCTGCATGCTTCCATGCATGAAACGAGGTGTGTTGATGTCGAGGAGCATCGTGAGCTTTCGGTCCAGCTCGTCTTGCTTCTCCCGGAACAGTCCCCGTAACGCCGGATCCTCGAGCCGCTCCAGCGGAGTGGCATAAAGCCGGCGCTTCAAGAGCACCGGGTCGATCGGAAGCGGGCGGTACCGGAACACCGGGGCCGTCTCGTAGCGTGACCTTTGAAACTGGGCCCAGGCGCCCTTCGCGTTGTACGGGGTGACCTGCAGCAGGAAGTCGAAGGCGTTGGCGACCTCGGCCAGTTGGGCATCCGCCTTCCATACCGCCTTGACCATGGCGTGACGGCCGAGCCCATGAAAGTGGGGTGGCCGCTGGGTGGTCCACGTTTGAGCGAAGGTGTAGAAAATTTGGCGGAGGGCCTGGGTCACCTGCCGTTCCAACTCCCGATGGATCAGTGGGTAGATCACCCCAGTGGCGGGATTCAGGTAGATCGGTTCGATCTCGACGCCCACCACGGTGCACTGCAAGGCTTCGGCGTCGGATCGGGTGAGCACCGGCGGAAAGGCCGCGGGCGAGATACGGTCTCTCCGGAGCACATCGATCACAGCACTCCGCCGGTTGACGGTGATACGCTGGAAGACATCCTCGCAGACATCGACGAATGGGTCGAGCCCAGCCGCCCGTGGCGCGACAATGGTGAATCGGGGACTCGCTTCCGCTGCGCGGGGGGGGGAACCGGCGGACCGCTTCACCGGTTTCCGTGGAGTGGGCCAGACCTCCAAGAGGAGAAAGCCACCAAATTGTGAGCCTAACGTTTCTATGACGCCCCGGAGGAGGGCGTTGAGTCCGGGCCGGAGCGCCTTGGTTGCGGGGCAGAACAAATACGAGGCTTCACTGGTCACCAGGCGCTGCATGCCGAGGTCTGCCCCAGTGTCCGGAATACGATAGAGGCAGAGGAAGGGGAGTTGCCGATCGATGTGCACCCGCCCGCCATCGGGGAGCACGCGACGCACCCGTTTGTTGGCGGCCAGCCGGGTGCAGACGGTGGCCACCAGGCGGTCGGTGATGACGGTTGGTGGGACTGCCTGGGCGATCACAACCGCGCCAACGCCTCGAGGGTTGGTGGGACCGTGGCCGCCAGTGCCTCGGTCACTGCATCAATTGTCGCACGGTTTGGTTCGCCGGTCCATTCGTCCATGAAGAACTTCTTGAACTCGATAGCCACCGCACATCCGGTGTCGGGAAACCGTTCATGCACCCAGCGGGGAAAATGCCCGCCGCGGAAGCGAACATTTTCCCGGACATCGAGCGGGCCGCCGGGAAAGGGGTGGTCACCGAGTGCCTCGATCAGGGTATCCACCACCGGTCCCCAGCGGCTCCGGTCCATCGTCCCGGTACCGATGTTGACCTGGGGGTTGTCCTGGTTAGGGTCTGCCGGCCTGTCGGGTCCGTCACGCCGGTGATTATAGGAGTGAAGATCGAGTATGAGGAACTTGCCATGGCGGGTGGCCGCCCGGCTGAGGAGGACATCCATCGCGGCATAGAACCGGTCGTACTCCCGGAGCGACTGCTCTGCGGCGGCGTTGGAAAGGGGCTGCTTCCAAACCTTGAGTCCCCAGGCATCCGCGGGTGTCCGATACACCGCTTTCTCCCGCGGCCGATTCAGGTCCACTTCGAAGCGCGACGTGGTGCCGATGATTCGGGTTGGGGCCACCGACGTCCAGTCGCCGGTAAACGGGTCTTCCTCGCGCAGACGCTCGGCGTCATTCAACGCGAGCGCGTGGGAGATCTCCGCTCGAACCGAATGTCCGTGGTGGACGGCGAACGCCAGGAGCGGCAGGTGCGCGGCGTCGGGCGTGGTCTCTTCGGTCCAGATTCGATTCATCGGCACAGTGGCTTCCTTTCTCGCGACGCGGAGAGAATCACGCTCGAAACGGAGCGGTCGCTGCTCTGACGTAGATGGATGTTTCCCACTCTTGTGTTGGTCACCGGCAGATTCACCGGTGGGGAGAATCTCCCGGCCACCGGGCCTCTTCCGGCCGCTGAAGGGTGGAATGGCGAGCCGCCGGCCCTCTAGGAAGAAGCTCTACGGCAGCCGGTTTGGCAACTCGACCCGGTAGGCCGAGATGCTACCGGCGGAGCGCAGAAGGCGCTAGGTTGGGGTGTTCTCTCCCCTTCCCCTTCGGCAGGCTCCCCTTCGACAAGCTCCCCTTCGGCAAGCTCAGGGGCCGACAAGCCCAGGGGGCCGGGGCGGGACGGTCGCGACGCTCGGGGCAGGGAATT
>JAJCZW010000005.1 GCA_029262155.1 Gemmatimonadota bacterium | reverse complement strand
GTGTTAGGGTCGCCTTGAGGTCGACAAAGCTAATCCCCTCATCCACCGCCAAGCCTTCGATCTGTCCGAACGCCGGGGCGTGGGACGCGTCAAACGGGTCCTTTCGATACACCACTCCAGGAATCACGACGCGGTAGGGGGGTGGGCCGGCTCTCATCGTGTGGATTTGGACCGGAGACGTGTGCGTCCGGAGGAGGAGGCGTTCCCCTTCCGCCACGGGGCCCTCTGCAAGGTACAGCGTGTCGTGCATATCCATGGCGGGGTGATCGCGGGGGAAGTTGAGCGCCAGGAAGTTGGTCCATTCGGTTTCGATCTCGGGCCCGGTGGCCACCGCGAATCCTAGGTGGCTAAAAATAGCGACAATATCGTCCGTTGCCTGAGAGACCGGATGTATGCCACCGGTCCATCGGCCCCGCGCCGGCATCGTACGATCGTCTGCGTGCTCCCCCGCTGTGGCCGCCGTCTGGTCGAACGCGGCGCGTCGGGTGGCGAAGGCTTCCTCAAAACGGGCTTTGAGCTGGTTGACGGCGCTGCCAAACCCTGGCCGTTCAGCGACTGGAATATCGGTAATTCGCTTGGCTTCGCTGGTGAGGATGCCGGCCTTACGGCCGAGCACAGCAATGACCTCCCGATCGAGCGCATCGCGGTCGAGATCGGCAACGTGGGCGAGTCGGGAGAGGAGGGCATCCAGGGTCGAATACCCGGTCGTGTCATCCATGATGATCAATTCTGCGAGCGAAGGATCCTCAATCATAGTGGGGTCGTCCGCCATGCGGCGAGCGACCCCAGGACGTACCAACCACTCGGTACTGGGTTGCCGGCGCGTGATCTAGTGCTGGTGATCCCGGGCGACGTCGGCAACACGGGCAAACGCATCGGCGTCGTGGACCGCGAGGTCAGCCAGGACCTTGCGATTGATTTCCACACCCGCTTTGGCCAGCCCGGCCATCAGTCGACTATAGCTCAAGCCGTTTAGGCGTGCAGCCGCGTTGATCCGGGTGATCCACAGCGATCGGAACTCACCCTTCCGTTTCCGGCGATCGCGGTAGGCATAGGCCATCCCACGTTCGGTATTTTCTTTGGCCGACTTGTAGAGCTTGCTCCGTCCTCCTCGAGCGCCCTTCGCGGCCTCCATGACCTTCTTTTTTCGCGCGTGGTGTGCCACGCCATTCTTTACTCGTGCCATGGCGTCCCCCTTAGGCCTGTAACAGGCGGTTCACCCGCGGGAAATCAGCCGAAGAGACGAGCGCGCTCTTGGCCAAGTGATTCTTCCGTTTCCGGGTTTTCTTGGTCAAGATGTGGCGATGGTTGGCCCGCCATCGCTTCAACTTGCCAGTCCCTGTCTTCGTAAACCGCTTCATCGCGGCACGTTTTGTCTTCATCTTCGGCATGCGGTTGCTCCTCTATCAGCCACCGAGTATGGTGGCGGGATCGGCCCTATTTCGGGGCAATCACCATAGTCATATTTCGGCCCTCGAGTTTGGCATCAAACTCGATCTTCCCTACATCCGCCAACGCCTCTGCCACGCGGTCGAGCACCGCCCGACCCAGATCGATTCGGGCCATCTGTCGGCCGCGAAACATCATCGTCACCTTAACCTTGTTGCCCTCGCCCAAAAACTCCCGAGCGTGACGCGTCTTAAAATCGAAATCATGATCGTCAATCCCGGGCCGGTACTTGACCTCTTTGATCTGGATCACATGCTGCTTCTTTTTTGCAGCTCGTGCCGCTTTTGCCTCTTCAAACTTGTACTTCCCGTAGTCCATGATCTTGACGACTGGGGGACGCGCCATCGGCGCCACTTCTACCAGGTCGAGGCCTCGCTGTTCCGCCGCCGCGATCGCCTCGTCGACCGGAAGCACTCCCAATTGGTCGCCGTTGGCGTCAATCACCCGGACGGGACTGATACGGATCTGTCGATTTACCCGGACGCGTTTTTCTCGATCATTTGTGGACAGCGGCACACCTCCCTCGGAAAACAAAAAAGCACCCCGGACGAATTGGGGTGCTCTGCCAGCCCCCCACCAGTCCAGAATGCGGAACTGAGGGACAGAGTCAGAACCCGTTCGCACGCTCATCGCTCGGGGTGGGGAGCCTCGCGCTCCCACTTGGATCGTCCCCAAGATTACTTAGGTCCCTCCGCTCTGTCAACGCCATCTACGGTCCGAATCTCCTCCAACACCGCCGATTTAGCTCCCTCCACCGCCCGGCCAACCACGACCCGGGCATCGTGCTCAAAGCAGAGTAACCACCGTTCCCGGACGGCCTCCTCGAGCAGGAGACGCTTTGACTCCAGCGTGCGGAGCGGCTCGACATCGTATCCCATGATCCAGGCCAGCGGGAGATGGTGTGCCGTCGGGATCAGGTCCCCAAGAAACACCATGGTGTCTCCCGCACTCCGGATCACCAGGGATTGGTGCGAGGGGACATGTCCCGGAGTCGGTCGGCTCCAGATCCCCGGCAATATCTCGCATCCTCCCTCGACCAAGGACCATCGATCCTCGGCGGCGATCGGCTCGAAGTTGGCCGCAAGGTAACTCGCCCGCGTTCGCTCGTTGGTGTGCCTGGCATAGTCCAACTCACTCCGCTGGACAACATAGGTGGCGTTGGGGAAGGACGGGACCGGAACCGGATCAGCCCCCCCACCAATCGTTGTATTGCCACCGGCATGATCGAAATGGAGATGGGTGTTTATCACCCACCGAATCTCATCCGATCCAAAACCCGCCTGGGCGATCGCATCTTCCAGTTGGGTGGGCCGCCCACCCGCTGGATCGGCGGCGTTCGACATCCCATAGATATCGTAGAACTTTGCGTTTTCCTTGTTCCCCAGCGCGGTGTCAATCAGTATGAGTCCCTCGGGATGCTCCACCAGGAGGCACCGCATGGCCAGTGGGATACGGTTCCGATCGTCGGGCGCGATTCTCTTTGACCAGAGCGGTTTGGGGACCACACCGAACATCGCCCCGCCATCCAGTGCCTGACGTCCACCCTCTAGGGCGTGGCAGGTCAGATCACCAACCACAACGGTTGTCACCAACCTCATGAGAGACTCCGACGCTGGCTGCCAGGTTTCTTCGATGGCGAACGCTTCCGCCTCCCGCGACCTCGGGTCAACGCCTCCAGCTCGGGTAGAGTCCGGACCCCATCGGCCTGGGCAAGGCCCAGCAATCGACTGAGCAGCCGTGCGGTGATGTGAGCATCACCTCCAGCGCGGTGTCGGGCCGGATTCTCCCATCCGAAATAGGCGGTCAACGAGTCAAGACCGTAGGAGGGGAGCCCGGGGACCAGTCGCCGGGCGAGCCGTACCGTGCAGAGCCGGGGGCTCGCGAGGGCGAGATCGCGGGCCCGCTTGAGTTCGGCGTTCAGGAACGACCAGTCGAACCGAGCGTTATGCGCCACGAAGACCCGACCGGCGAGCGCGCCACGCACATCATCGAGAATCTCGTCAAAGGTCGGTGCGGAGGCGACCATCCCGTTGGTAATCCCGGTCACCCGAGTCACCACCGCCGAAATCGGCCGCTCCGGATTAACCAAGGTATCGAGCACGATCTCCCCTCGTGCGCCGTCAACAACGACGACCGCAATCTCGGTGACCCGGTCACCAATCCCGGCACGTGAGCCCGTGGTCTCCACATCGACCACGGCATAGGCGAGGTCGGAGAGGAGGGGAGTCGCCCCCGGGGTTGCCTGAAGGGCCCATCGCCCATCGCGCAGTTGGCAGACCCGGGGATCACTTCCGAGGAGTGCGAGCGCGAGTCGGTCATTCACGAGAGGTGGTGCATTGGGAAGCTCCAGCACACGAACCGCAATTTCCGCCCCGTCCATCGGCGTCTCCCGAAGCGCGGTAAGCGCCCTGTCGAGCAGGGTGGATGTGGGGTGTATGGTTGGCCCGAGCACGACGGAAGCTAATCAGGGAACCGGGGCCGCTCCACCTGGCGGGCTAGCGGTTGGTCAAGGCAAAGGATAGCGCCTCAAGCTCCAGCGCTAGATTGACCGTCTTAACCGAAACGTGGTCTGGTACAACCAGTTGGACGGGGGCGAAGTTCAGGATTCCCAGTACCCCTCCCGCCACGAGCACATCGGTCACCTGCTGAGCCGCCTCGCCCGGAGTCACGATGATCGCTATCTCAGGTCGCGACGTTTGGAGATCTTGCGGGAGGCAAGCGATGTCTCGCGTCACTAGCCCGTCCCACTCAATCCCAACCTTGGTGCGATCCCGGTCGTAGATCGCCACCACGTCGAATCCGCGGAGACGAAAACCGCGGTATTGGACTAATGCGCTCCCAATCTTCCCTGCCCCAACGACAACCGCCTTATAGCGCCGGTCAAGGCCCAGGATCTCTCGCAGACGACCCGCAAGCTCCTGCACGGTGTAGCCGAGGCCGCGCTTGCCGAATGATCCGAAAAAGGAGAAGTCCTTGCGCACCTGGGCCGAAGTGGTTCCCCCTCGAGCGGCGAGCTCACCTGAGCTGACGGTCGCTATCCCTTGGCCCTCGAATTCTTCCAAGAATCGGAGGTAGAGGGAGAGTCGTCGGACGGTGGATTCTGGTATCTTACGCATGCCGTTATTGTGAAAGATTTCACAATCTTAGCCTGCCCTGGTTCCCTCGTCAACGATCGCGCCGAGTAGCGCCACGAAACCCGCAACCGGAAGGGCATCCGGGCGGATCGCGCGCTCAAGGCCAGCTGCGTCCAGCACCCGATCCACCCGGTCCACCGGCCAGCCAGTCACCAAACGGAGCCCCCGTTGGAGTTGCTTTCTCCGGGCCCCAAAGAGCGCCCGGACCAATCCTCGGAACCGTCGGGTCATCCCATCATCGATGGCCGGCACGGCACGCGGGGTGATTCGAACCATCGCCGAATCAACCTTCGGCGGCGGATCGAAGGCCCCAGCCCGGACAGTGAAAAGGCGTTCTACACTCGCAACGGCCTGGATTCCTACAGTGAGGGCCCCATAGGCTTTCGTACTGGGAACGGCGGCGAGCCGATCTGCTACTTCCTTCTGCACCAGGAACACTACCCGCCGTGGGCGGGGCGGGTTGAGGGCCAATTCAAGAAGTGGTGTTGTGATGTTGTAAGGGATGTTGCCGACCACCGTCAGTTCAGAGCGAGGCACGCCCGCGAGAACTCCCCAATCAAGCTCCAACGCATCGCCTAGAGCGACCCGCACATCAGGAAACTGGGTGCGGAGCCCGGAGAGCAGGTCCAGGTCCTTCTCAATCGTTGTCACTCGGCACCCTCGCTCGACCAGCGCAGCAGTGAGTGTTCCCTTCCCTCCACCAATCTCAAGAACATCCTCATCTCGTGACGCCAAGGTGGCCTCGGCGATTCGTGCCAGAATCGCCGGGTGGGTCAAGAAGTGCTGGCCGAAACGGCGCTTGGGAGGACCTGCCATTAGGACCGAAGGATAAGCAAGGTCCTGTCATCGGTGCGAGTTGTGGAAAACGCGTCGGTGCATCGCATCACTTCCGCGACAATTTCATCTGGCGGACGATGGCGCTGGGTCGCCAGTGATTCGAGCAGGCGAGCTTCGCCAAACCGTTCGCCCTCTTCATTGGCGGTATCGACCATGCCGTCCGTCCAGAGACAGAGCAGGTCCCCCTCTTCCCACTGGGCACTCGCCTGACCAATTGGGTCATCCCCGGTCAATCCGAGTGGGGGAGCGCTTGCCTCCAGACGCTCAGGATCACCTTGGCGGGGGATACGGAAGGCGTGGGGGTGGCCGGCATTGGCATAGAGCAATCGTCGGCGTTCGGGATCGACCACCCCGTAGAAGACCGAGAAGTACGTCTCGGTCGATGATAGTTTCCCGGCAAGACTTTCTCGAATCGCCGCGAGCGCCTGTGATGGCGTATGCGATGCTTGTCCGTGGATACCAGCTGCTGCCAGGACCAGTGCCATCACAAGTGCGGCCGAGAATCCATGGCTGGAGACGTCTCCCACCATCACCCCCACCCGTCCAGCGCCGAGGCGGGTAAAGGTGTAAAAGTCGCCACCGACCGATTCGACCGCCTGGCACTGCACGGCGACGGTGGCATCGCCTAGGAGTTCCGATGGTGATGGAAGAAGTTGCAGTTGGAGCTGGCGGGCCAATTCAAGTTCGCCCCGCAGTCGGTGTTGTTCCCGCTCCCGGGCGACTAACCTGGCGTTCTCCAAGGCGGCGCCGATCTGGTTCGCAATTGCTTCGACTAACTTGCACTGGCCTGGAGAGAATGCGGCCCCACCCTCACGATCAGTCAGGTTGATCACGCCGACACAGCGGTCAGCCGCGCGTGCGCCGGCGAAACAAATCGGCACACTCAGGTACGCACTGCTCCGGTAGAGTCGGTCCTGCTGTTCATGCGGCTCGATCGGCAGATGTGGGAGTCCCACCATCGGTTCCCGGGTTCGGAACACCCGGGCGGCAATCGACTCGGTGTCATCTACCTTGACCTCCGAGGCACGGTCGATCGGGAACCCCTTGGTGGCAATCGGACGCAAGAGCCCGGTAGCAGCGTCGTAGCCCAGGATGGACGCCCGCTCTGCCCCGACGACGCCACTCACCGTCTGGAGAATGATCCGGGCGGCCTCACTCACGTCAAGCGTTTGGCCGAGGATATCGCTAATGGTGTAAAGCAGATCGATCTCTTCGTACCGACGACCGATCTCGTCAGAGAGGCGGAAGATTTCGCGGTCCATTTTGAGACTGGCATTCAGGATCGGAAGGATCACCGGGAGGTCGTGGGGTGGCGCGTCGCCATCATGCCCGATCACCTCAAGCCAGACGCCGGTTTCGGAGACCCGGTCAAACCAACCTGCTCCCTCCGGAGTGGGTTGGCTCCCGGCGTGTTCGAGAGAAGGTGTCCAGGCAGACGCAGGGGTCGGTCCAGCCAGCAGGGCAGCGGACACCTCTACATCGGGCTGTTGGTTCCACAGCCGAAGCGTCGTTCCGCTCCATCTCCCACAGGCATCGAGAACCTGCAGCAAGGCGCTCAAGATCGGGGCAGTGTCATCCAGATGGTGTTTCCCTGATCGTTGAACTCAACATGATCAGTCAGGTGCCGGATGATGAACAACCCCCGGCCACAGGGATACTCCAGGGTATCCGGGTCAGTCGGATCGGTGGTGTGGTCGGTATCGAAACCGGTCCCGCGATCGGTGACCTGCACTCGAATCGTCTCCTCGGTGAGATGGAGTTCGACATGCACCGGCTGGTCGGGGTCGCCACCGTTACCGCACTGAATGGCATTAGCGAGGGCTTCGGCTAGGGTGACGCGGAAGCGAAACCGAGTCCGCTGCGCTGGTATGCGACCGGCAAAGGCGTGGAGGGCTAGGAGCTCAACGGTTTCCTCGATCACGTCGATATCACTCGGTAGGGTGAGTGCCACCCTGATCGTGGGAGAGGCGGCTTCCTTCTCTGGGCCGCGGCGGACGCACAGGCGAAGCGGGGCTGTCATCGGCTAGAAATCAGCGAGCGTTTGCTCAACCGTTTCGCCGATCTCGAAGAGCGAGTCGAGTTTGGTAAGAGTAAACAACGAACGGAGATCTTCGTTGAGCCCGGCAAGGCGGATTTCTCCGCCGTGCTCGCGCACCTTCTTCGCGATGGTGACGAGGGCCCCCAGACCCGAGCTATCGATGTATCCCGTATCCGTACAATCGATCAGAAACTTTCGTCCGCCCCGATCCAAAGATTCGGTGACCAGGGCTTTGAGTTCCTGGCGGTTGCCGACGATCAGCTGCCCTTCGACCCGTACAATCGTGATCCCGCTGCCACTCGTGGCGACAGAGAGTGCCATTTCGTCCTCCTCAGGAGCCAGTCTCACCACTCTGGAGTGCGACCACAGCGGCGATTTCAACAATATCGTTCAACGACGCCCCGCGCGACAGGTCGGACATCGGGAGTGCCAGTCCTTGTAACACCGGGCCGAGTGCCGTGGCCCCACCCAAGCGCTGAGTCAGCTTGTAGGCGATGTTGCCGGCATCCAGCCCAGGGAAGACCAGAATATTCGCTCGCCCTTCCACTGGCGACTCCGGCGCTTTTCGCCGGGCGACCTCGGGCACCAGGGCGGCGTCGGCCTGCAGTTCGCCGTCTGCGAGTATCCCCGGGGCCAGCGTCCTGAAATAGGCTGCGGCTTGTCGAATGCGCTCTGTTTCCTGGGTGGCGGCACTGCCAAGGGTGCTGAAGGAGAGAAACGCCACCCGCGGCGCATCGCCCACCACCCGTCGGCGGTCGGTGGCGGCCACCAGGGCAATCTGGGCGAGTTCCTGGGGTGTGGGTGCCACGACGACGGCGCAGTCGGTATAGGTGAGGACCCTATCGTCGGGGAGCACCATGTAGAAGGCGCTGCTCGCGAGATCGATTCCCGGACCGGGGCCGATGGCCCAGAGCGCAGCACGAATCACTTCGGCGGTGGTATACACCGCGCCAGCGACAGCCCCATCCGCTTCGCCCAGGGCCACCAAGCCTGCCGCGAACCGAACCGGATCGGCGGCAAGGTCGAGTGCGTGGATGCCGTCTTGCACCCGGTCGGGTCGTCGATCCCGGAGCAGTTCGGCGATGGCGGACAACCGATCATCTTTTCTGGGATTGATGGAGTCGACGTCACCGCCGGTCCCACCAATCACAATGGGTATCGCAACTCCCTCATCGCGCATCCGGCGGGCCGCCGCCACCACTCGCGGATCGGTCCCCTCCGCCAGGACGATCCGCTTCTTCAGCTGGGCTGCGCGTTCCAATAGTGAGGTTCGGAAGGTCATGGAGTAAATCGCTCCGCGAGCGCTTCGACCACCACTGGATGCACCAGACGAGTGACATCCCCGCCATAGCGAGCCACCTCACGCACCAAGCTCGAGCTGACATAGGTCAGGTCGAAGGCGGGCGCCAAGAAGACCGTCTCAACCGCTGGGGCCAACTGCCGATTCATCAGCGCCATTTGGA
>JAJCZW010000004.1 GCA_029262155.1 Gemmatimonadota bacterium | reverse complement strand
CGCGCGGTCTAACAGGCGCATGGACGCCGACGGGCGCGCGCTATTTGCGCGGCGGGCTGGCGCGCTTCATCTTTCTTCTCTATTGATGGCGCCGCCCCGCTGGCGCACAGCGCGCCCGCGGGTCAAGCGCAGAATCGTTAGCCGGACCAAGGAACCGAGGACGCGTGACTGAACAGAAGGCACTGACCAACGTGACTTCCACCGTGACCCCGACGATCGTGGACCGGGACTCTGCGCCGGAGGGTGTAGTCTTTCGAAGGACTCTGCCGGGGCCCGAGCAGGAACTCGTGGAGCGCTTCATCCCCGCCATGCCGCTCGTCCATGCTCCGGACAGCCGCGTGACGGTGCTCCGCGAGCTCGGCCTCGAGTCCGGGTTCCCCGACCTCGTCATTGTGGTGTGGCGCGCCGCCCGCACCGCCGACTGGGGTGAACCGCGCCTAGCACTCGTACCGGACGACCTCCGGCTCATGCACTACGTGTTCCAGCGTCGTAGAGCCGCCCACGCCGAACTTGAGGATCATTTCGGCTCCCGCTTCGCGCGGTCGTCGACCGAGCGGCTGCACGGCGCCGGGCTCGTTCGGCCGGCCGGCCGGGCTTGGTTCCCGTGTGCTTTAGAGCGCGCCTTCGCAGCTACCAAGATCATCGCTGTCGAGGCGAAGATCGGAAAGTGGACAGACGTGCTCAATCAAGCGCGGCTGAACACCTGGTTCGCATCGAAATCGTACGTGCTTGTGCCTCGGGTGTCCGAGGATCAGATGCGAGATGCGCAACGATTCGGCATCGGCGTGCTCTCCCCGGAGCAAGATGGAATTCGGGAGTGGGGAGCTTCCACCGCGCCCCTGCCGCGCTCCTATGCGTCGTGGGTCGTGAATGACCTTGCATGGCGCGTCTCCAGAAACCGCAGCGACCGAGGATCATGCCCAACCACTCCCAGGTAGACCCCGGCTGGCTCGTACACCAGTTCCCGAACCTCACCGATCTCCAGGCGCTTGCCGCAGGCGGTCAAAAGCAAGTGTTCACCGCGACGCATGCGAATGACGGTGAGGTGGTGATCAAGCTCATGCACCCAGGGACGGATCCGGCGCGAACGGAGAGGGAGCTGGAGGCAGCGACCAAGGTCCAGGCTCCCCGGATGCCGCGCATTTTCGAGCACGGTCAGCTCACCGGCGACACTGGGACGATCGTCTGGTTTCGTGAGCAGCGGATTCCCGGGGAAGTCCTGAGCGCTCGAATCCGAGCTGGCACGCTCGCACACCACGAACTCCTGCGACTTGCACTGCACGTCTCCGAGACGTTGGTCGCCGCGGAAGCCGTGAGCATCGTTCACCGCGACGTGAAGCCAGCGAATATCATCGTGGACCCGCAGAGCGAGTTCTGGCTCATCGACTTTGGTGTTGCCAGACACCTCGATCTCGAGTCCCTGACCGCGACCGTGGCACCTGGAGGCTGCGGCACCATCGGCTACGCTCCCGCCGAGCAGTGCCGGAACGACAAGCCCGACATCGACGCCCGCGCCGACCTCTTCGCGCTTGGCGTGACCCTCTACGAAGCTGCCACTGGCGGCAATCCTCACGTCGAAGGCGCGCGAGATCGCTTCGAGATCATTAGGAGAGCATCGACGCAGCAGCTTCCGCGCCTCGGGCGCCCTCTGCCGGACGGCTTCGCTGACCTAGTGGCTACGCTGGCACAGCCGAATCCCGTCCATCGGTGCCAGACTGCGCGAGAGGCCCACGAATGGATCAAAGAACTATGTGACCTGGAGGGAGTCCAATGACATGGAGCTGCATGTTCCTGGCGGCATGTTCCTGCGGCGCTGGCCAATGCCCCTGCGCCTTCACGGCGGGAGAACGATGATGGAGGTTCACCTCCAGTTCGGGTTCGGGATGATGGAGCACTGCCGCCACCTACTCACGGAGTGGGGCGGGGGCACCGTCGTACTGAGCCCCCGCGACCTGAACGACAAACAACTGCGTAGCTTGGCGGCCGACGTAGCTGGAATCGAAGGCGGGAAGACCCTGCTTGACCCGCAGTTCTACGTCCCGCATGCCGACCACGACCGACTCTGCTCTCACGGTTTCTGGCCAGCCGACTTCGCCTCCGGGTCGTTCTTCCAAGGCCCGGAGATGGTGGTCCTTGTTAGGCAGATCGTCGAGCTGAACAAGGACCTTGGCACTGAGGCCATCATTCTCCCCGGGATCCTTGCCAATCCCGTTGATGATCTCTGGCTCGCGCATCATGAGTCGTTCTTGACAACTGCACGCGACCTGGCTGGCGGCACCAAGGTGTTCGCTACGCTCGCCCTTGGAGCGGACACCGCCCGAAGCCGCGAGCAGGTCACCACCTTGCTCGAAGCGGTCACCCGGTGGGGAGCCGATGGGTACTACATCGTCTGCGAGCATCCGAATGGCGAGTACCTTGTCCAGGATGCCATCTGGCTCGCGCACGTTCTCGACCTGACGGCTGGACTGCGCCTGGCGGGCGCGCAGGTAATCCTCGGCTATTGCAACCATCAGATGCTCGCCGCGCATGTCGCCAGAGCGAATGCCATCTGCTCCGGGACGTGGATGAACGTACGGTCGTTTCCGCCCGACAAGTTTAACAAGGAGTACGAAGAGGAGATCAGGCGCAGAGCGACTTGGTACTACTGCCCGCAGGCTCTCTCGGAGTACAAGATCCCATTCCTCGACGTGGCCTACGAACAAGGCGTGCTCGATCTCATGAAGCCCCCGTCCGAATTCGATGGGGGCTACGCTGACCAGTTGTTCAGCGGAGTGCAGCCGTCGTCCGTGCGGTTCTCTGAGCAGGCCGCCTTCCGCCACTACCTGCACGCTCTTCGCGGCCAGGCACAAGCGCTGCATGCGGCGAGCTATGACGAGGCGCGGCAGGTACACGAGCAGACGCTCAACGACGCCGAGGACTTGCTAGGCACCCTGGGATCGAATGGCGTGTTCGGCGCGAACCGAGACTTCACGGACTCCTTGGACGTGAACCGTGCGGCACTGGCTATGCTGGACAGCCAGCGAGGCGCGGTACTACGACGGCGTTGGACCAGCCTGTGATGAGCGACCAAGCAAAACGGGCCGCGGGCTAACAACAGCATGCAGCGTACGGCGCTGCGCGCCGCCGCTGATCGTGGGCGTTAGCCTGAGAGAGATATCGACATGGGAGGACAACAGATATGCGGAAGAAACTGCTTGTCATCATTCTCGGGATTTCGACGCTCGGGTTCCTCTACGACGTTGTTTCATGGGCCCGCGAGGGCAACCGCAGCCTCGCTGAAGTTCTTTGGCAGTACTGGTGGGCTGTGCTACTCCTACTCAGCTACGGAGTTGCGACGCTCGTGAATCGTGTGCGGGGCGCTAATTCCGGGAGGGGACCGTCGTCCCCGGGCTAACAAGCGGCTGCCCCCGACCGGCGGGCTTCTTACGTCGATTGCGATCGCCGCGTACGAAAGTAGTCCGCCACGGTGGCGTCATCGGCTTGGTTGTTCGCCACAGCCATTGTCAAGTCGTAAAGTTCCTTTCCTGGCACATGAAGCGAAGCACTGTTAATCGAAAGAAACACGAGCGCGCATGCCAAGCCCGTGCGCTTGTTCCCATCGGCGAATCCTTGAGCTCGAGCGAAACCCACCAGGTAAGCCGCCGCCAAATCGGCAAGGTCCGCATCAGCATCATCGACCCACCGGTTGATGGGGCGAGCCAAGGCAGAGAGGACCACATTCGAATCCAGAATGCCATGCGCTCCGCCGTATCGCTCTATCTGCTGGGCGTGGAGGTTCAAGAGAATGGGTTCGGTGAGCCACCGTGGCTCCGCCCGTTCGCTCACCTGGCCAATACACGGAAGACGCCGTCATATTCCGCCATGATGCGGCTGTGGGCGTCCAAGGCTTCGGCCGTCTCCGTGGCATGCGGTATAACCCGGAAACCTCCCATTCCGTCCTCGATCCACTCCAGCTCCTGCCCAGGGCTGATCGCCAGGCGTCGGGCCACTTCGGCCGGCAGGGTTGTGACTACCGAAGCTCCTTGGATTCGAGTACGACTCGTAATCATGGCAACCTCATTAAATGCAATGCCTTCTATGAAATACCATTCAAGTAACACTGCCAAATATGTGAGATTCTAGTGTAACTGTCAATGTCCGGGAGACCTATCAGGCAGGGACATGTCCCAACATACGGTTTTGCGATCACTAGCGGCATTCCAGAGTGAAGTGGCCTCGATTTGATGGACACCGCCATTGCCTCGATATTAGAGGCACGGAGGTGTGTCATGGGAAAGATCCGTCGGGCCTTCACGCCCGAGTTCAAGCAGGAAGCGGTCCGGCAGGTCACGGAGCTGGGTCGGCCGGTGAGCCAGGTGGCCCGCGAGTTGTCGCTCCGCCCCGAGCAGCTGCGGGGCTGGAAGAACCAGCTGGTGGCGCGGGGTGAGGTGGCGGCCCCGGTCCGGGTGGAGACCGCCGAGGAGGAGGTGCGGCGCCTCCGTCGGGAGCTGGCGGTGCTGCGGCAAGAGCATGAGTTCCTGGGAAAAGCGGCGGTAGACTCAACCGGTCAATGCAACAGTCTTTCCAATCGTTCGGCCGGGGTATCGAAATCCAGCGTCTTACGCGGTCGGCTGTTCAGCTTGGCCGCAATCGCATCGAGATCATCTTGGGTCAGCGATCCCATGCTCGTGCCCTTCGGGAAATACTGACGCAGAAGCCGATTGGTGTTCTCGTTCGTGCCCCGCTGCCAGGGACTGCGTGGGTCCGCGAAGTAGACGTCCAGCCCAGTGTTGGCGGTGACGGTCTTGTGGTACGCTTGAACCCGTTGTCGCTGGCGTCCCCACGGTTGTGCGTGTCTGGCCCGATGGCCGTGTGGTGGTATCTGCCCTTGGTGTTCGAAATGTTGCAAAGCTAATGAGCATGTATGGCTTGGTAGACCCCCTGAAGGTCTACACTGCCATTGATCTCGCGACTGCCGGCAGCTCGCCAACTGGACTGTTGAACAGTCGATGATCAGTCCCTGCTGCTCCTCTCGGACTGCAAACCGTATGATCGGCGTGCTGGTTCTGTGTGCCGTCCTCAGTTGTTCCGGAAGATCAACTGATACTAACAGCGACATCCAGCCCACGAGAATCAACCGAGCGGAGTACTTGAACGTACGGCTACTTGCCGTTCGCCGTGACACTTTGTGTCTTCGTCCACCCGAGTCGTCCGGATGCGAGGTAAGTCCGAACACGGTGGCCGCAATGGCCACGGATGGGAAGCTTGTCCTTGCCTCGGTATACGACGGATTGCGTCGTAGCAAGCCGAACGGCTCCGGCGCCATGAGCTTCGGGGTAGTAGGGCATGGAGGCAACGAGTTTGAATCGGCTCTGACTTTGGGGGCCTTCCCTGATGGAGCGGTGTTCCTTGTTGATCTCGTAGGGTCCAAGGTGCTGGTATTTGACAGCACCGGAAGAGCCACTGGCATGTGGGCACTCGAGGTGCCACCTGACATTGTCGGGATAATGTCAATCGAACCCGGCCTGCTTGCTTTCACGCACGCACCGAGCTCCCAGCTCGGTAGCCCTGTCTTGACTGCGGCACTTCGTCTGCGTGGTTCAGACACCTTGCCAGACACTCTTGCTTCGTGGACGGTTCCCGCAGCAACGACAAACGCCCGCTATCGCCCGATTCCCAGGTTCTTCCAGGCGCGACCAACGTGGACGGCATGCCGTGATGGTACGGTCATACTGGCGCCGGAGGCGCAATTCACCCTCATCGTCTTTCCAGCTAATGCACCTGGGACGAAGCGCGTCATACGGGGGCCTTGGGCAGGACGGGCGGTTACGAGCAGGGATGTCAGCCGGGAGATGGAGCGAAGAAGTGGGCGGACGCAACAGATGGGCCGGGGCAAGGCACTTCCACCACTACAAGAGGCGGCCCAAAGGGAGCTAGAGAAGGCGGCGGCTTCTGCCCCAGCGAACCACCCAGCAATCACCGACCTCCATTGCACTGACACCGATGTCGTACTCATTCGTGAGTCCATCGAGGCGGAATCCGATTCGGTTCGGTGGGTTGCCATGGCACTGTCGGGAACGCTAATCGGTCGTTTCTATCTGCCAGCAACCGATAGGATTGTCACAAGTGATAAGGGACGATTGCTCCTTGCTACCGCAGGTGGTAGTAGGACCAGGCGAGTGCTAGTGTGGCTGTCGCTGGAGGGTGTCTCCGAGATCTAAAGAATCTGCTGCGGCCAAGTGTGTCTCGTAATCGAAACGTGGGTTGTGTGATTCGTGATAAACCTGTTTCATGGAGGAACGTCATCATGGTGAATCATCTCTTACAGGGAATTGCTAGGAAGACCCGGGCCATGATTGTTACTGGCCTTGTTCTCTCGGCTGGATTCATGCTGCTGCCCACCTCGACGGCCTTGGCAAACCACAACACCTGCAACTGTTCTGGATCGGAGTGCGCTGGAGCCTTTGAGCGGTGGTGCTGCCCGAAGGATTCGCTTGAGGGCTGTGGTTGCACCTTCTTCACGTCGTGCCCCTGAGGGACAAGTAGGGAAGTTGCTACACCTCATGAAGCACACGACCCACGCGTTACGTCAGCAGTTGGAGGGATGTGGATGATCAAGGTCGCCGTAGCCACACTACTCGGATACATGATCGCCGGGTGCAGGCAGGAGTTGCCCGCGCCAACAGATCCGGGGAGGGAGTCCACAATCGAGATCCTGTGGGCTCATGAACGCGGCGCCGACGGACAGGGGTTCGAGCAGATCCTTGGCGCCGTCACCTTTCCGAGCGGGGTTATCGGGGTGGCTGATCACAAGGCGGCGCGGGTGCATTTCTTCTCCTCGACCGGGGCATCGCTGACTTGGTCTGGAACCATTGGGTCGGGACCAGGGGAATTCCGCGAACTCACCGCGTTCGGTATTGCACTGAACGGAACGGCATGGGCCTATGACCGGAGCCTGCGCCGGGTGACCTGGGTCGGTGAGGATGGACAAATGGTTCGCTCGGCCCAGGTGGAAACCGCGGCCGCTTCGTGGAGTGCCGATGTAGTCGGGGAGTTCGAATCGGGGGCTCTCGTCATTGTCGGGAAGACGGTCCCTGTACCCGACGGACAAAGGACGACTTCCACGTATCGCGACTCGACCTTGGTAGTAGCCTATGTCCCAGGTGACAGCATGACAGAAGTGATCGGGAGGTTCCCGCTATTCGACATGACTGTGGGGAGAAACTCCCGGGGACCAACGACGAGCGTGCACCCCCACGGCCCTCGTCTCCAGGCCACAGTCGACCGAAGGGGGCACGGCGTCTGGGTCGGGTTCTCCGACACCCCGGAGATCCGCCTGTTCTCGGCTGCCGGAGTCGTCCTGGACAGCATACCCGTGCCGCTTGAACCGCGGAAAGCGACGCCAGCGGAGAATGCCGTGGTCGAGGAGAGAAGGGCCCGACTCCATCTGGATCCGTCCTCACTGGCCGAAGCCCCGGAACATATGCCGCTCTTTGGCCGCCTACTCTCCACCGCAGAGGGGGATGTCTGGGTCGAAGTGATCGTGGAACCGGGGGACCCCCCGCGGTGGGTTGTCCTGCGGCCCGACCGTTCGCCACCGGAGACCGTGACGCTGCCGGAGCGATTCACTCTGCTCGAAGTCAATGGCACCAGGATCCTTGGCGTGAGCCGCGACGAGGATGATGTCGAAACGCTGATCCACGCCGTCCTCCGACGGTGATGCCGAGCGTCTCATCAGAATCATCCTCTTGGCAGCGGAGGGCCAACGCCATGCATGTTCTCAGGCTGAAGCGCCGGGCTTCGGTGCCTGCCGCGACGGAAGCCTTCACCCCGGCCCTTCCCCCGCGGGGCGGGAACGGTCGAGGCCCGGCGATCGTGCCGGCCCTAACACCATATCCACCCAAAAAAGCTTTTTCTCCGTTCTGTCACCCTCAAGCCACCGACTCCTCCTTCCAACCAAAACGTCGCGCCGGTGCGCTGAGCCACTATCCTCTCACACTGATCCCGGAGAGCGCCGTCGGTGCGCACCACATGCCCGTTGGACACGAACACCGGCTCCTGGCCCTGTATCATCACCAACCCAGCCTCACAATCGAGGCCGTCGACCGCGAGGTTCAACGCGTTCTCCAATGCGATGACGCCTGTCGCGAACGGCAAGGGCATCGGCCTCCGTGAAACTCTCGGGCTCGGGAGCGGAACATCCAAGCAGAGCCAGCACGAGGAACGTGGCCTCTGGCCTTGATCGCTACCAGTTCTTCACGGTTACCCCTTGTAGGGGGACCGTCGTAACCTAAGTCTCCTCCGCACGTGGCCGCACGGCGGACGGAATGCCGCAGGCTTCTAGTAGTGACACGCTACCCAATCGGAACCGATCGCCAGCGGCGGGGAAGATAACGGTCAACGCCGAGCATCCGACCCGACGCACCGGCCAGAAGAAGAAACTGGGCTATCAGTAAGGTGCCGTCGTATCCGGGAGAGAACCGGTTCTGAATCAGGATCTAGTTGACGCTCAGAAACATTGCGACTCCGGCACCCAAGCGCGCCCCGTTGGTCTTTCCGAGATGATCGGGAAGGGCGCAATGACGGAGCCACTCCGACCCCGGAGGGCTCACGGTTGGATCTACTCCGCCCCGATCCATCCCTGCCTCCGAGCAATCACTCCGCTTCACCTCCGGCTACTCCCGGGTGGTCCTCCCACCGTTGCCCGGCAGAGCTCCCTCCTCTGTCTGTCGGGCCAACGCCAGCGACCCGGCGGCGGAGCCCGCACCCGCCAGAGCGAACACCGGTCCCAGCACCATGATCTCCACGGTCTCCCCTGCGAGCGCCGCGACCCCGACAAAGAGCCCGGACAGCAGCAGGCCTCCCAGAGCCCCCCACGCCGCGAACCGCGGCAGCGACATCTGATCGAACCTCCGGCGGCTCTCAATGGCACCGAGGACTCCGGAGAAGGTGACCCCGGCCAGAAAACCAAACATGCCGAAGCCGAGTGGAAACGGGACGTCGGCAGCGTCGGGACCGACGATGAGCAAAAGGACGAGCCCGGCGCCGAACCAGGCCACCGCCCAGGTCAGGCCCATCCCAATGGCCCCCCGGATCCGTCTCAGCCAGTCTTTCATCTTCAGCCTCCCATGGTCCTCGAGTTCCACCGCCGAGGCTGTCGGCACACCCCGCTCGAAGGAGGTGCTTTGCAATGCAAAGTACCTGCTCCAGGGGATGGCGAAAGCACCCTTCCCCCCACTTTTCGTTCGCCAAACAGCCGGAGAGATTCTTCACCAGGCTGAGGGATTCATCCGAACTCCCCCAACAGCTCGGCAGTGGGAGGAGGCGATATCGGTCGGTGATAGGTGAAAGAAGCGATCATCGAAGGAAACGACAGTGAACCGTTCAGGGGAGAACTCCCCTGGCAACGCCCGACATACTCTATCTCGCTCTGATAGCGATCGTGCGGGGGGTGGACCACGTCGTGGCCCGGCCTTCGACGTGGGCGGGCATGCCTACCAGGGTCCGCGTAGCACTCTGGAGATCGGCTTCGTTGGCAGCCTGCTCACGTTGGTCGCGTTGATCTTCGGATCCCTCATTCCGGCCATGGTGATACACGCACTCGTCGACCTGGGACAGGGACTGATCGCGTGGATCGCACTACGCAAGGCGCAGGGTGGGGGCGAAATAGCTGGCGCGGTTACCGATTCCGGATAACCGGCAACCGCTCTATCGATGCGTCACGAGAGTAAGATCCGTTAGCCAACGTTGGTCTCACCAGGTGCTTGCGAGACCGCCGTCACGCTCGGGTCGACTTCACCTCCTGCACCCAATCGCAGCTGATACCGGCCTTCGCGTGATGCTTGTGCACTGCGTCGAGGTTCGGAGCGTTCAGCACGCAGTAAATCTTGTTCTCCTGCTCGTTGAACAGGATATCGTGGTGCGTGACTCCGAACTCGTCCGGAGGCGCATCCTGCAGCTGCCGCAAGGTGTCTGACGTCACCGGCTTCATGGGATGGGAATCGATGAACTTGGGCAAGGTCGCCACCTCCTCGGTGTGGGATTGGTCGGTCGCCCCCCTCCATCACCAGGAGCCACATTCGGCTCTTCCCGAGACTACCACCGATCCGGAGAGTCCGCAACCATTCTGCATCGTGCATCCCACCGGACGGACTCTGCCTTATGCGGCGCACCCGTCAGGCCGTCACTGGCCTGGTGGCACGCGATTGCCGCTCCCCCCCTCAACTCCCCCGAGCAACCAACGTCCCATCGATCAGGCGGTACCTGAGCGTCACCCTCTTGGGGACAGCAATCCGGGCGGGGTCGCCTTCAGGTATTCCTCTACCCGGAAATCCGATGCCTGGGCCTGAACCGCAGACCCAACCGTGCAGACGACGACCAAGACAACTGTTCGCAGCCGCAACCGCTAACCGCGATTGACGTCTCCCACGAGGCACGCCGGTCTACCCGGGTGCGGGACCGTGCTCTAGCGGGCCAGCGGATCCATCGACCGCATCGCCGCCCGGAGTTGATCGTTGGTGAGGCGGTCCAGTTGCGGGAGCAGCGGTCGGGTGACGTCGAGTCCCTGAATCTCTTCGACATGTGCCCGCATCCACCGAAGGAGTCCCTCCATGATGCGCCGATTGGCGATACCGTGCGGCGTTGAGCCACCGATAGACGAACTGATGATCCCACCAAAGGCGAGCCGCGGCTGCAAGGCGAACGCCACCTCGGAAAGTTTGGCGCGGAATTCCCGGTCCGCGATAGGAAGGTCGAGTCCGAGCCGTCGATCGATCGCATGCCGACCCTCATGGGCCACGATACTGCTCGAGAAGACGGCTCTCTCCATCGCGACGAGAAAGCTGTCGGCCACGGTTTCAGGGGGAACATCTTTGCGTTGGACGTCCTCCCGCACCTCGGCGACCCCCTGCATATAGAGCCGCTCGGCGAGTCCCTGGAGGTAGGCGGTAGAGTCCTGCGCGGCACGCTCCCAATCCTCGGCTGTCCATCGATCGAGGTCTTCCATCATCCGGCGAAGGGCAAGCGAATCGGAGAGCATCCGCCATATCCTCAATCCTTGGCCGGCATAGGCCGAGCGCACCTGAATGATCTCGTCGGTTCGGGCCCACCCACCGTGCTGCTGGCGATAGTCCCAGGCCCAGCTCTGGAACCCGTTCGACACCATACCATCGAGGGCAATGAACCGGAGGCTCGCCGACGTCCCGTACTGCTCCACCGTCATCCGGTCGTCAATGACGCGGTGCCCAAAATGGAGATCGGGATACCCGGCCGTCCGACCGACGCCAAACTCCGCGTTGAACCGGGCTTCTACTTCCTTCTTCAATGAACCAACAGTAAGCGGCGGAGGTGTGCCCGGCCACGACAGCTTCTGCCAGAGGGGGCCCGCCGCATCGAGGAGTCGTCCGCGTGCCCCGGCGGTGTCCGGGCTATTGAGGGCCATGAGACGGTAGTACTCGTTGGTGTGGGCTTCGGCGGCCAACCCGAATTGAGCGTAGGCGATAGTCTCCTCTACCCCATCTCCTGCCGGAGCCACCCCCCGAGTCCAGGTGGGGTTCGTAGCAGCGATGCTCGCTTCCAGAAGCAATCCCGATCGGGCCAGCGCCTCCACCACAGCCCCAACATCCTTGCCGGTTGGCACGCGCTCGGCCCAGGCAGGAAGGAGTCGGACGAGATCGGCGCGTGGCGTATCGAGGACGCCTGCATCCTTCCGTCCGACGATGGTGAGGTAGTAGGAGCGCCATGCGTCGAGGACCGTCGGTCCGTCACCAAGAAAAAGCGCAACTTGTATCAGGACACGCGCCGGACCGAGCGCACCGCGGTTGGCACTCACCACCGGGTGAAGGCGTTCGCGGGCCTCGCACAAGGTTCGCTTCGTCGGTTCATCAAGTGGGACCACCGGAGTCTGGTCCAGGCTCGCTCGCGCCCGAGCCACCGCCACCTGCCCGAAACGAGTGGCCAGCTCGAGCCTGTCGGCAGCGGTCTCCGTAAACCGCTCCCCCCGGTACAACGCTCTGATCGCGTTGTCAAAATGACCTCGCTCCTGCTCCATTCGGGCCAACGCAGCAAACGACGCCGCCCGATCGAAGTCGACCGTGGTCGCCAGACGGAGCAGCTGGTCCGCCTCGTCCCACTGGTGCCGAAATCGCCACGCGAGCAGCGCGCGCATACGAAGGGCACCGGCGCGAATCCGTAGGGGGGCGGTATCGCTGATCGCGGCGAGAGCCCGGCCAGCCCCGGCGAGGTCGTGCTGGATGAACAACTGTTGTCCCCGCCCAAACAGAGCCGCGTCGTCACCTGGTTGCTGAGCCCCGGCAACCACACACCCCATGGTGAGGAGAAACGTTGCCGGGAGAACCGGCCGAAAGACAACACGGCGGGCGAAATCGAAGCGTAATCTCATACGGAGGGCTCCGCGGTGCAGGTGGATGTTTCGCCGACCGCGACGCGAATGCCTTCGAGGTCGGTGGAGCCTATCAGATAACGCACTTCGACGGCGCGGGGGTCGGCCCGCTCCTCTGCCGAGAGTTCGGCCCAGACGCGCGGCGCGAACAACAGCGTGGTGTCGGGGGAACAGTTGGATAGGAAATGCGCCGCAACGCGTTCAACGGCGATTTCCACCTCGGCGACACCCTGGAGCATCGGTCGCAGATCGGCTGCGACATTGGCGGCCATCGCCGGCTCCCGCTCACAGATCGCCACGCGTGGGTTCTTCAACCCCGCTACCCGAGCCAATACACGGTCGCGAATACGAGGGTCGGGTCGGATAGCGATGAAATGGATCTCCCCAAGGCGATGGGGCCACCGACGTCGGATATCGGCAAAATGGAAGTGTGTGGCGATGACCAGTCCGGGAGGTAATTCCTCCGATCGTTCGAGACTCCGGGGCTGTACCCGGGCATCGCAGACGGCACGCACCTGATCGGCGAGATCCGCCGACTGAATCTCGCTGCACTCGACCACCCAGACTGTGTTGGGCCGAAGATGGTGTAACCGACGCACGACCTCGTCGGGTGATGCCCCCCAACGATCGTGCGCCGTCCGGAGCATCGCCCCGAGAAAACCGTCGAGGGTGGCCGCCGGAGTATCGGACCATGGCTCATCGGGTGGGCGCCAACACTCGATCCCCTCCGGCACCCACTCCACACCCTGTGCCACCACACTGCCGACCCCCGGTTTCGTCACCAAGGTCCTCTGTTCAGTGAGCACCTGGTAGGCTCGCCTGACCGTATGGAGGTTGACCCCCCACTCCTCTCCTGCCGTCCGAAGAGTGGGGAGGTGATCCCCAGGGCGTAAATCACCGGTCGCAATCCGGTATTCCAGGGCCCGGACGATCTGGTGATAGAGCGGGACCGGGCTGTCGTGGTCGATTCGGGAGCGCATATTGTCGAAAGAAGTCATTTTTATAGCTTTCTAGAATATCATCCAAAGCCTATACCATGAGAGCGGTATTTACAAGCCCACAAGCCTAGGACACCCCCATTTCCTCGAACATTAATTCTATTACAATAGAATATTGAACTATGCTGCGAACGGACCTCAAACTTCCGGTCCGGGCCAACCCCTGTTCCATCCGCCGCCATATCCTCCTATTCTCCTTCGATGGACCCGATCCTGTTGCGCAACTTTGCCATCGCGATCTTCATCGGTGCCCTGGTGGGGCTCGAACGAGAAAAGCGTGACGCGGTCGATCCGATGCATCGGATCGGTGGGATCAGGACCTTCACCCTCTTCGCCATGACCGGGGCGCTGTCCGCCTGGCTCGGTATTCTGGCCGGCACCCCTTGGATCTTCCTCGGCGCGATCCTGGCCGTGTCCGGCTTGGTGCTCGCGGGATATGTCGTTCTGATTCACACCCATCGCGTGTCCGCCGGGCTTACCACCGAAGTGGCGGCCATCGTGGTAACCCTCCTGGGCGGAGTGTCGGTCTACGGCCAACCCGGTGTGGCCGTCGCGTTAGGGATTCTCGTCTCTGCCGTCCTGGCCTTCAAGCGTCCCTTGCATCAGTTGGTTGCTCGGGTAGGCGAAGACGACCTCTTCGCCGGTCTTAAGCTGCTGATCGCCTCGTTCATCGTCCTCCCACTTCTTCCCGACCGAGCCCTTGATCCACTCGGCGTCCTCAACCCCTACACCCTCTGGCTACTGGTCATTCTGATATCGGGGCTGTCTCTCGTCGGCTATATCGCGGTGCGAATGCTCGGGACCGGGCGAGGGACGGCAATCACTGGTGCGGTGGGAGGCCTGGTCTCTTCCACGGCGGTGACGCTCTCGTTCGCCAAACGAAGTCGAGAGAATGTTGGGGAATCCGACGCGCCAGACTTGGGTAACGCACTCGCCGCTGGGATTCTGCTGGCCTGGGCGGTCATGTTCATCCGCGTGCTGATCTTGACCATGATCGTCGCCCCCGCGATGGCGCCTTCGCTCTCCGGACCTCTCGTTCTCTTGGGTGTTCTCTGTCTCGGTGCCGCACTCTTCTCACTGCGTCACCGGGGGCGGAGCCCGTCGACGACCAACCCCATGCACCTTCGAAACCCCTTCAGTCTCACCGCGGCAATCAAGGTGGCCGTCTTTTTCGCTGCGGTCTTGATGGTCGTCGAGCTGGTGGCGCGCTACCTGCCGAGTGGGGGGATGTATCTAGTGGCGGCTATCGCGGGGCTGACGGATACGGACGCGATCGCGTTGTCTCTGGCGCAGCGGGTTCAGAATGGAGCCGCCATCACGCTGTCGGTCAAAGCCCTTGTCGTTGCCACTATCTCCAATACCGTCGTCAAGGCGGGATTGGTCAGCTTCCTGGGGACACCTCAGCTCCGTCGTACGATCGGGGTAGCAACAGCACTCGTGCTCACGGGTGGTGTGTCGGCGGTGCTTCTGTTGTGAAGCCGTAGAGCGTTCGCGATGATCCCGATGTGAGAATAGGCCTGTGGGTGATTCCCCAAGCTCCGGTTGGAACGGGGATCGAATTGTTCCGAGAAAAGGCCTTGTGCACCTCCGCAAGCAAGCATTGCCTCGAAGAGTTCTCGTGCCTTCTCGCCATGGCCTGTTAAGAGATAGCTCTCCACCAACCACGACGCACAGAGATGAAATCCCCCTTCGATGCCAGGCAGGCCGTCGTCCTCGTGGTACCGGTATACGGTTGGACCTTCTCGTAACTCGCGCTCGACCGCCTGCACCGTCGACCGAAACCGTACATCCTCAGGGGAGACGAGCCCCGAGAGCCCGACCACCAACGCGGCGGCGTCCAGATCTGCCGCTCCATAGGCTGCTGTGAACGCACCGACCCTTTCATTCCAGCCGTGGGCGAGGATGTCCTCCGCGATGGCGTCTCGAAGCACCAGCCACTCCGGGGGGACCTCATTGTGGAGCTGGTCGCCGACCTTGATCGCACGATCCACCGTCACCCAACACATGACCTTGGTATGGACGTGATGGCGTACCGATTTCCGGATCTCCCAGATGCCGTGGTCGGGCTCGCGCCAACGCCTCGTCACCGCTTGCACCATCGCGCGCACCAGGCGCCAATGTTCGTGGGTGAGGGGGGCTTGCTGCTGCACCAGTTTCGCGACGACTTCAACGATTGGCCCAAAGACATCGAGCTGGACCTGCCCCGAAGCGGCGTTCCCCACCCGCACCGGACGACTCCCACCATATCCCGCCAACTCGGCAATCTCCCCCTCGGCCCCCAGCTCCCGGCCCAACACCGAATAGAGTGGACGCAGCCGTTCGGGGGCCTGGTCGAGTTCGTCGAGGAGTTCCAGGACCCAATTCAGATAGTCGATCGCCTCATGATGGCTGCCCAGATCGGTGAGGGCCCCAACCGCCATCGCGGCATCGCGGAGCCAACAGTACCGATAGTCCCAGTTCCGGACCCCACCGAGATGTTCCGGAAGACTGGTTGTGGCTGCGGCAGCGACGGCTCCGGTTGGCCCGTAGCAAAGGGCCTTGAGCACCAGCGCACTCCGGCGCACAGACTCGGTGGCAAGCGCCGGAAGAGCGAGCGGCTCCGCCCACCGCTGCCAGAACATCTCGGTCGCCGCCTGACGCTCTGCGGCTGGGGTGCGATCTTCGGTGAGTTGGGAGGTACCCACTCGGAGTTCCATCACCAACGGCTCTGCAGGGTCGAGGTCGACCACCGCGCGGGCTACGTGGTGGCCGGCCTCGTCGGCGATGGTCCACACCACACCGGGTGCACGCAGTACCACCGGATCTTGCGTCCCCAATACCTGCAAGCCGTCCTCTTTCACGGCCAGGTGGGTCAACGCGCGCCCAAAATCCAGCCGCGGCGCGAACTCGATCGCGACTTGCCCGGTGCCATGGACAATCCGAACCAGGTCGCTCCGCCCGGCCCGTTGTGTGGTTCGACCGTCACTGGTATCGAGGAAATCGACTACCCGACAGGTCGGCCAGGTCGTCTCCACGACCATCGTTGCGTCTCGATATCGTTGCTGCACCGGTGGTTCTTCCCCCTCGGCCGGCGCGATCGCGAAACGTCCTCCAGGTGGACCACCGAGCAGCTCCGCAAACAACGCCGGTGAATCGAGTCGGGGAGCACAATACCAAACCAGCCGGGCATCCGGAGTGAGGAGTGCGAGGGCACGTTGATCCGAAAGCAGGACGTGGGATTCGATCGGCACCACCCCGGAACCTGCGAGCCAGGTCGCTCGCGCCTCCGCCAGTTGGGCCAAGAGGTGGGCCACCGCGGCGGTATCGTCCACCCGATGGGGTGCCGCCGTGGATCCCTCACCCACCTTGATCCCGATATCAGGACCGGTCAGGGTCCGAAAGGCATCTTCATCGGTGATATCGTCTCCAATAAAGATGACCGCAGAAGCTCCCACCCGATGGCGGATGATATCGAGGGCATCGCCTTTGTTGGTTTGGGAGATGGAGAGCTCGACCACACACTTACCATGTCGGGTGTGGACACCGGGAATCGTCGCGGTGCGCTCCGTGATGGCCTCCAGTACACCCTTGGCGGCTTCTGCTGGCACATTACGATAGTGCAGTGCCACACTTGCGGGCTTGACTTCGAGCGAGAGGCCGGGGTGATCCTTCACTACCTCTCGGAGCAACTGGGTGATCTGTTCGTGACGCCGGGTGCTCTCTGCCGTCAGCGTCTTCCCAAAGTCGAGATCGAACTCCGAGCCATGGCTCCCCACCAGGTGGACCTCATCGGGAAACGCCGCGAGACGCCGAAGGTCGCGTAATGCCCTCCCGCTGATGACCGTCACATGGGTGTGGGGGAGTTCGGCCAGGAGGCGGAGGGCCACCATCGCTTCAGGGTGAGGATGCGCGGCCGCCGGATCGGAGACGATAGGCGCCAGGGTCCCGTCATAATCGGACGCGACGAGGAGGACCGGAGCCGTGGCCAATCGACCGAGTTGATCGTGAAGGGTGCTCACCCGGTGAGGTCTCCGAGGAAACGATTGGCCCAGTCATGTACGTTGTGTCGGCGAACCACCCGTCGGAGCGATCGCATCCGCTGGCGCTGTTCCTCCACGGTCAGATGCATCGCACGATGGATGGTATCTTCCATCCCATCGATATCGTGCGGGTTCACTTGCAGGGCGGCCGTAAGCGATCGCGCCGCTCCGGCAAACTCACTGAGCACGAGGGCACCGGTATTGTCCGTCCGTGAGGCCACATATTCTTTGGCAACCAAGTTCATCCCATCTCGATATGGGGTGACGACCATGACGTCGGCCGCGCGATAGAGCGCGACGAGGTCTTCAGGGTTTAGGGATCTTCGCAAGTAGTGTACCGTTGTCAGACCCACCGTCGAGAACCGGCCGTTGATCCGCCCAACCCATCCTTCCACCTCCTCGCGGATTTCGGCGTACTCCTCCACCCGTTCGCGGCTGGGTACCGCCACCTGCACGAACACCGCTCGAGCCGGATCGACCCGTCCGCTCGCGAGCAGCTCTTCATACGCCCGGAGTCGGGTGTCGATTCCCTTGGTGTAGTCGAGACGGTCGATACCGAGAATCACCTGCCGGTCAAGCCCGAGCCGACGACGAAAGGCGAAGGACTTTGCGAGTACCACCGGCGTATCGGCCAACGTCTCAAAGGAGGCGACGTCGATCGAGATCGGATATGCCGCCACCCGCACGCGCCGCTCGCCAACCGCCAAGTCCTCGCCCCGACCGTGGGCTCCGCCCAAGCGTACCGCTGCCCGACGCATATTCCGGGCGTCATCCTTGGTCTGAAGGCCAATGAGGTCGGCCCCCAACAACCCCTCCATCAACTCCCGGCGCCACGGCAACTGGGCGAGGAGTTCGAGGGGCGGAAAGGGAATATGCAGGAAGTACCCGATCCGCAGATCAGGGCGGAGTGTGCGCAGGAGCTGGGGCACCAACTGCAGCTGATAGTCATGCACCCACACCGTCGCTCGACGCGGTGCCACCTTTGCGGTCATCTCCGCAAACCGCGTGTTGGCCTCTCGATAATCCTTCCACCAGCCGCGGTGGAACTCCGGCCGTCGGACGACATCGTGGTAGAGCGGCCAGAGCGTTCGGTTGCTGAATCGCTCGTAGAATCCTTCGACCAGCTGCCGGGAGAGCCCGATCGGGTGGAGTGCAATCCCCTGATGGGTGAAACGGCGCGGAGCACCGCCGGCCGTGCCAGCCCACCCAACCCATGACCCTGATCGGCCTTTGAGAATCGGGGTCAGGGCGGCCACCAATCCGCCAGGACTCGTTTCCCAGCGAGCTCGCTGTCCACGGGAGGAGACGCGATGCACCGGGAGCCGGTTGGCGACGACAACAAGCGATTTCTTTGTGGACATGATCTCGGCCACCTCCGTCGCGGAGGGTGAAGGCACCTGGGAGGACTCGCAATATACATCCTGTCGATTTGTGGCCTCGTTCTTCTCTACCAGGGCCAATCATCTCATGACATAGGTGGCGCACCGTGCGCAAGTTTTTAATTCTTGCCTACGGAGGGCCTGTGTTCATCCCCCTGGAGAGAAAGTGACCCCCACGGTGAGTTGAATCGGATTTTGGCGGGTGACTCGGGTAAACCTGGTTTCGATGAACGGCCGGACGATGCCGAGGGTAGGTTCAACAGGACTCAGGCGGAGGAAGACGTTAAGACCGGCGTCGATCTGAGAGGTGATATCGTCGACGCTGACGAACTCGCGGCGGAGGATGGCAAGCCCCACACCGATACTCAGCGGCGAGGCGTTCGGGGTACGAAGGAGGGCGTCGATATTCACCTGCCAATTCCGGGTCCCGTTCATGTACAGCCAATCGGCGCTGGGAGCGAAGACCAGCTCCCGACTGACCGGAAGCTCAAGCTGGCCGCCGAGCGTCCAGGCGTCAAAGGTAAAGTAACGTCCTCCGCGGACACCAATCGACGGATGCATGGAGGACGGTGCTGCCGACCCGCGCCCTCGCTGCGCAGTCAAGGGAGGGACCACTCCAACGACGAAAAGACACATCAACACCATCGGTCGCAGATAGGGTTGGATTCGATAGTGCATCCGCAATCTCCAGGTTGGTTGAGCCAGGCTTTACATATCGTCAACAGAGACGTTTGAAACCGCGCGAGCGACACCACCCGACAGCACATCGGAGAGGTATACATATCCGATTCGTGCACCCCACCGTAACTTGCACTGGTACGAACACACCTCTCCCGTGGGGCACTGGATGAACCGAATGACACCACTCCTCTTTGCGATCGTCGGTCTCGGGGTTTCGGCGGTGGCAGCGGCACAAGACGCCCCGGCACTCCTCATCAGCGGGGCAACCATTATTGATGGCACGGGCCGCCCGGCTCTGGCGAGCGCGTCGGTGCTGGTGGTTGGTGGTCGGATCGTTCGGGTGAGTCGGTCGACTCTCGAAGCACCACCGGGGACCACGGTCATCGATGCGCGGGGGAAGTTCTTGATTCCCGGACTCCTGGATGTGCACGTCCATCTCACCGGCGGACGTGGGTCGGGGAATCCGCAGGCGGCGCAGCGTGCCCTCCATGGCTACCTCTACAGCGGATTCACCACGATCTACGATGCCGGCAATAACCCCGACTTCATCTTCGATCTTCGGGCCAAGGAACGAGCCGGTACGATTCTGAGCCCGCGTATCTTCGCCACCGGTGGGGTGGTGACGGCTCCGGGTGGGCATGGTGCGGGGCCCGGCGCCACGCTGATAGACGCTTGGCCCGAGGCGATCCCGCTTCTCGACCAGCATATCGCCCGCCAACCGGACCTGGTGAAATTCACCTTCGATGAGCATGGGTGGGGCACCCGTCCCCTGATTCCGCTGCTCGACGCCACCGTCATGGCTCACGCGGCACGATACTTCAATGAACACGGCATCCGGACCACGGTCCACACCTCTCACGAATATCGGGCGCGGCAGGCGATTGCCGCGGGGCTCAATACGCTTGCCCACCCGATCATCCAGGGGCCGGTGAGCGACGCGTTCGTCGCCCAGATGGCAGCCACCCGGACCCCAATGGCCTCCACCTTAACGATCGGTGAGGGGTATAGTAGGTTAGTGGAACATCCCGAATTCCTCGACCAGCCGCTTTACCAGGCGGTCTACGATTCCGCGACCATCCATCGCCTTCGCACCACCGTGCGCGATCAGTATGCCGCTCGGCCCTGGACCACCTGGATGAAGGTGATGACCCCTGTGGCTCAGGAGAATTTGCGCCGCATCGACGCAACCGGTGGGGTCATCGCGCTCGGCTCAGATCAATCCAGTGGGCCCGCCTCGCATCGTGAGTTGGAACTTATGGTGGCCGGTGGGATCCCCGCTTTGAAGGCCATTCGGATCGGGACACTCAACGCCGCCATCTTTCTTGGCAAGGAACACGATTTGGGTTCGATTGAGGAAGGCAAACTGGCCGACCTCGTGTTGCTGGGGGCGGATCCGGTCCTCGATATTCGCAACGCACAGAAGATCGAACTCGTGATCAAGGGAGGGGTGACCATCGATCGTGGGAAGCTCGACCTCCCGGTCAATCGCTAGCTGGAGTGGGGCGGCGTCGCGAGACGCCATCGAGCGATACCGTACAGAACCGTTCCAACAACCAGGAACACAGCCGTAGCGCCAACCGCGCTTTGATTGACTTGGGCCAGCAACCAGAGACAGACCGCCATGCCAAGCAGAGGAATGGCATATCCGCCGGGCAGGTGGAACCGGTCGGGGGCATCTCCAAACTGGCTCCTGAGCCTTGGGATGGCACCGATACAGAGCACGAAAGTGAGCAGCCGAGTGACGGAACTGATCAATGCCAGCCAAGCGAACGTCCCGACCGATGCCAAGAGAAAAGTCAGGGTGCCATAGAGCACGATCGAAGCCATCGGTGTTTGGAATCGCGGATGTACCGACCCCAGCCACGCCGGGAGGCTCCCCTCACGCGCCAGCATGTAGGTCATGCGTGGGGCGGTGAACATAGCGGAAGCGATGTTCCCACCCACCGACACGACCACACCCACCGTCAGAATCAACGCTCCGACCGGACCGAGCAACACATGTGCGACGTCGACGAGAGGGCGTTCCGAAGCGGCCAGCTCGGGAAGAACGGCCACGCTCACGGCTTGAATCAACAGATAGAGGACGGCGACCACACCGAGCCCCCAGAGAAGGGCGCGTGGCATATCGCGGGCGGGCGCGCGAGCCTCGCCGGCCGGAATCAATGCCGATTCCCAGCCGACATAGGCGTAGATGATGAACAGGGCGGCCGCACCAACGTTGGTATAGCTCGGAAGGGTGGCACCGGTGGTCACAAAGACCGAGAGATCGGTGCGGGGGAGGCCGACGACGACCAGGAGGACAAGAGGAATGAACTTGAGGACGGTGAGCACACCAAGTGAGCGCATCGCGTCTTTGGTACCGGTGACGTTGACGAGGGTAAGGCCGCCGCTGATCGCGAAGAGGAGCACCAAACGCAGCACTCCCTGATCGGCACCACTCCAGAAGTAGGCGACCGAGCTTACCAACAGATTGATGTTCGCGGCGAACGCCGTCACCCGGGCGACGTAGAGCGCCCACCCGGTTTGAAATCCGACGAATGGTCCAAACGCGGTTTGGGTATATCGCACCGGACCACCGGTGCCGCGAAAGTAGCTCGACACCTCGCCAAAGGAGAGAATGACCGGGGCAATCAACAGGCCGCAGAGCACGAACATCCAGGGACTGAAGACGCCGGTGAGTCGGGCGGCACCCGCTGGAACGCCGAAGATACCGGCACCGATCATCCCGTTGACCACCAGCAGCCAGATGCCGAGGGCAGTGATCTCGCGGGCTAGGGGTTCAGGCCCCTCCATCGAACCACCGCTGGGGCGTCGCACCCGTCGCCCCTAGGGACCCCGACGAACGGTGACCCGCCGTCCGTCGATTCCTGCGAAAGAGATCGACGGCAGCCCTACCCGACGGGGGCGGGCGACCGTTGGAACGACTGTGGGGGCGATTGATGGGGGCGACGCATGCGTCGCCCCCACAGTCGCCCCTATCAATCGCCGCATGACGTTGGGGTGTCGTATCGGTAACTTGGCGAATCGCCTATGAACCACCCGTCCTGACCCTCGTACGTGGCCTGGACCCAATAAACCGCAACCGGCCGGCGAACGACGAGCCCCCGATATCGATCTAGTGATGGGGCCGATGCGTCGTGCCAGGCCCTACCGTCCACATACCCGGTTACCCCATCGTACCACACGTTGGTGAACCCTTCTTCACCATCGTGAAGGATAATGACGGTGTCGCCAATGGGGACGACGACACGGCCGCTGGGGAAGTTGAGTGTTAGGGGTCGTTCGACCACAACCGCTCCCGTTTGGGCAACATATATCGCACCATCCTGGGCGCTGAATACTGCTCCGGGGGGAATCCAGGTCACTCGAAGGGTGGTATCGCCGGCAGCTTCGTACAACGGAATCGAGTCGACGGCGGTCCAGTCACCGTAGGACAAACACTCACCGGGTCCCACATGTTCGGATACGTAGGTGATTGGGGGGAACTGTTTCCGCAGCCCCCCACCGTCGGCCGGTGAGTCGGTCGAAACCGGATTCAGTTGAGCGGACACGGAACTCGAGTCACTCGGTGGCTGGTCCGAACTCTGCCCACACCCGATGAGGGCCAACCCAAGCATGACCATCCATCCGCCGACCGATCTTCTCACCGAGTGCCTCCAGACTGACGGTTGCTCACAAGTCCTCGCCCGGTGACACCGTGGGGACGAGTGTCGGGGCGATGCATCCGTCGCCCCGACGGTACCAACCATTCACGGCTCGCTCCGCGAACATATTGAAACAACAACCAACGGACGATTTTGTCACTTCAAGGCGTACACCGCTGCGAGTGCCAAGGGAGACAGCGTCGGCGAACTCGTCAGCGGTCGAACCGTTGGCATGGCCATGATCAGCTCCGACCGTAGCGTCAGCCGAACCAGTAGGTTAACGTTGTTAACATGAAGATCAGGCGAGACGGTCACCCTGGAAACCAACCGCGCAGTGAGAAGATCCTCCATGTCGCCCAAGGCATCTGCCTTGAGGAGGGGCTGGGCGCCATGACGATGCGCCGAGTCGCCGATGCCGTCGGGATCTCTGCGACCGCCATCTACCGCCACTACCCCAACAAGGCGGCTCTGGTCCAGGCGGTGATCGACGATGCCAATCGCGACTTTGCTCGTTACCTGCAGCGTGGGTTGGATGCGCCGGATCCCTGGGCCCGCTTCCAACGAACCCTCGACGCGCTCCGGCAGTTCGCCCTCCGCGAGACGTCGGCCTACGAAATCCTGTTCTTTGCCCAGGGCCGCACAGACCCTGGGCACCTACCCATGGAAATGCGGTCACCGAATCTGTTGTTCTGGATTGACCGACTCCGCGAATGCATTGATACCGGCGCGATGCGGCACGATCTCGACCCGTTGCAGGTCGCGATCACGATCTGGGCCCAAGCTCACGGGCTAATCGCGCTGCACCTGCAGGGCCGGTTCGGCCATGATGAGGCCGTCTTCTGTCGAATGTGGGACCATGCGATGAGCCATCTCTTCGGTGGATTGTGTCCCTGACCCCCACTAAGGAAGGAGGGCTGGAGATGACCGGTCCAATCAAGAGGTTACCCCACCCAACTCCCGGTGGGTGGGTTCTGGCGGCAACACTCTCCCTGGCGATAGGCGTCTCGGCCTGGATGCTGCAAACCCCCTCTCCGCAGTCGGATAGCGGGCCTTTGGGGTCGTTCCCTGGCCTCCGCGCCCAGGAAACCCTCGCCAGGTTGATGGGCCCCGGCCTGCCACACCCGATCGGGAGCCTCGCAAACGAGGAGGTGCGCGCCCGCATCGTCGACGCGCTGGAGGACATCGGCTTGTCGCCTCAGATTCAGTCGCGGTTCGTGTGTGGCACGTTCCGTCGCTATTGCGGAACCGTCTCCAACGTGGTTGTGCGCATCGAAGGGAAGAACCGTGAAGCGCTCTTGCTGAACTCCCATTACGACTCGCAGCCTGCTACACCGGGCGCCGCGGATCCGATGACCGGAGTTGCGGTCCTCATCGAGATCGCACGCATGTTTGCCCAGGCGCCGCCCCCCGAACGCTCCTTGGTCTTCCTGTTCAACGATGGTGAAGAAGCAGGGCTGCTCGGTGCAACCGCGTTCGTCGAGCACCATCCCTGGGCTGCTGATGTGCGGGCGGTTGTGAACCTCGATGCCCGAGGCTCGGGCGGCCCGAGTTTCCCCGCGTACACCGTCGGCAACGACCGCGCGGTGCTTGGACCGTTTGCCGCCGCCGGAGGGCGTGTGCCTGGTGGATCGGCACTTCGGGCGATCAGTGCGCTTTTGCCCAATACGAACGACTTGGCAGTGTTCGATCGTCTTGACGTGCCCGGCGTCATGTTTGGCTTTGCCCGCCATATTCGACACTACCATACACCGCGTGACGATCTCGCGCACCTGAACCTGGGGAGCCTGCAACAACAAGGTAGTCAGGCCCTCGCGGTGGCACGGGCCCTCGCATCCGGCAGCGACGCGGCGAAAGATGGCCGACTGACGTTTGTGTCGATCGGGCCGTTGGTGTTGCGCTGGCCGGAGCGTGTCAGTGGCGTTGTCGCGCTTGTGCTGGCCACCAGCTTCGTCCTCCTGTTGGGTAACCTCTTGCGCCAGGGAGCGGTCACCATCCGAGAGACGCTGTGGGGCGCAGCTGGCTTTCCACTTACGTTAGTCGTGACGTTCCTTGGCAGCGCTATCGTGAACGCCCTCCGGAAAGGTGTCACGCCGCTGCCACTGGTCTGGGTGAGCCAACCCGGGCCAACGGTCCTCGGCTTTGGAGCGGTTGCGGCGGTGTGGCTCTTCGTCGGTGCGCTGCTGTTCAGGCGCCGTGCAGGCGCCATCGGATTCTGGGCCGCAACCGGATGTTGGTGGTGCGTGCTCGCCGTTGCGGTTGGCTTCCTCGCACCCGGGTTCGGGTACCTGTTCTCCGTGCCGGTGGGGGCGGCCGTGCTAGGTGCCGCCATCCTGGTAGCAACCAGGCGATCGACCGATCGAGCTTCGGGTGCCGGTGTTGCCGTTGCGTGGGGTCTTCCGGCCGCCGTTACGATCATGGTCTGGCTCCCACACTTGGGCCTGCTCCTGGATCTGATCGGTCTGGGGGCCATGCCACCCCTGGCGACGCTGTTCGCGCTTGCGCTGACACCTGCGGTACCGATGTTGCTCACCTCCCGCAATCCATGGCTCTGGCCCGCGGTCCTTCTAGTGGTGGCGACGGTGTCCCTTGGAATCGGCGCCCGGTCGCCGGCGTTTTCGACCACTCACCCGCAGTGGGGAAGTCTCGTGTACACAGCCAACGCCGACGAAGAGACCGCCGGCTGGATCTACACGGGGTCGCCGGTGCCCACATCCCTAGAGGCAATCGGTTTCGGAAACGAAACCGCTCGACCGTTGGCTTGGTTAACCACCGAGTTCGGCTCATTCTTGCCGACCTCACCACCAACACTCCCTGCACCGGAGCTGGAGCTACGCGACGAGCGAATCGACGAGCAGGGGCGGCGGCACATCCGCGCCCACGCGATATCCCCTCGCGGGGCGCCCGTCCTGCAGATCGTGTTTGAAACCGCAACAGCTCCAACCGAGTGGCGCATTGACGGAGTGAACGTTCCACCCGATCAGGCCTCCCGTCCGCTGTTTCAACCAGGATACGAGGTGGTCACGATCTGGACGATGCCGACGGCGGGGGTGGAGTTCGAGCTCGTGTTCGACGATGCGGAACCACGAAACGTCTGGCTTGCCGATCGATCCTATGACTTGCCGGACGGAGGGGACGCACTGCGAGGGGCCCGACCAAACACCGCAGTCCCGGTCGCGACGGGTGACGGAACCGTCATCTCTCGAAAGGTCACGTTCTGAAGGCGCAGATCAGTGGGGCGACGCATGCGTCGCCCCAGCGTCCCAACAGCAGAGTCTGCTCACGCCAATCACCCCCGGCCGTCGATACCCCTCCACTCCGTTGCCTACGGCGCGGGGGAGATCCAGCCACCACACACACACGGTTTCACCACGCTCACACTCATCCTCGCTGGCACCCTGGAGGAGCGAGCCGGATCCACTGTCGAACATGCCGGCCCTCTCAGTGGTTGTGGTCAAACCCGCTGGTGTCGTCCATGCCAACCGGTTCGGCGACGAGGGGACTCGGACGATACTTGTGGTCGTTCCGCCGGAACTTCAGGGGGACGCGGCAAGCAACCGCTGGGGGTGGTGTCACTCGCGACAGCACGCCCGGACATTCCTCCGCTTCGTGGGCGCAACAAGACGCGATCCCACCAACTTTGAGGGGGAGTTGGCGGACCTCTTGGCGGGCAGATCGATGGGCGTCAACTCCTCCCCCGAGCAGCCTTCGAAGAGGCTCAGCGCCTCCAGGCAACGACCGATGCCCGCTATATGCAGTTCACTCGTGAGGGATACGGCTTGGGTTGGTATGTCGGGCATTACGATGGGGACGTCCTCCTCCACCACTTCGGAGGGTTCAGCGGCTTTCATGCCCATGTCTCTTTCATGCCGGAGCGGAAGATCGGGGTGGTGGCGCTTGCCAATGAAATCGGGTTCGGTGGGTTTCTAGCCGAGCTCGTCGCTCGGTACGCCTATGACCTGCTGCGGGGCCAACCTGATGTCGACCAGAAGTACGAAGCCGACCTAGAAGAATACGCGGCCAACGCACGAAACGGCCGTCAGCGGATCGCCGCCGATCGGGCGACGCGAGCCGCCCGACCCCGCTTTCCCGCACGTCCCCTCACCGATTTTGCTGGCACCTATGTCAATCCCCACTACGGAACGATCGTCTTTGCGATCCGAGGGGATTTGCTGGCCACGATGGGGCCACAGTGGTCGCGGGTCGAGGCGTTCGATCCTCCTCGGAACGATTTCCTGAGAGTGGAGTTGCTCGGCGGTGGGTCTGTGGTGCGCTTCGATTTCGAAAAGGGCACTCCGGCACATGCACTCACGATGTCCGGGATAACCTTCGAACGCCGAGAGCCCTAGGTTTGTAAGGACGGCTCGGGCCAATGACGATTCTCCCACCAGATTACAAAACGCTGTTGGGGCGACGCTGCGGGGGCGACGCATGCGTCGCCCCACCGTCGCCCGGCAGCATCATGACGGCTGGAGCCTCAATCTTGCGCAATGCGTGGAGCGACGCTATGGTCGCGCTTGAGTCGCCACCTCTCCTCCCAGGAGCATACTATGGATAACCGTAGCTTGGTGTCATCCCTCTTCGATCTCTCGTTTACGCATTTCATCACCCCCAAGATCCAGCGGTTCCTCTACGCTATCCTCCTCGGCCTGAGCGGCCTTGCCGGACTCGGTGTTCTCTTCACCGCGCTCGGCATGGCCAGTGGCTTCTTCGGGAAAGCCGGCGCGTTGATCGTCGGACTGCCGGCTGCCGGCATCGCCTTCATCTTCCTGGCGATGTATTTCCGGGTCATGATGGAGGTGTTGATGGTGGTCTTTCGGGGCGTCGAGTTCCTTCGGGAGATCCGCGACTCAATGAAGACCACAGGTCCCGAATAGGCTAGGTCGGGGCGTCGCCCCCGCTGCGTCGCCCCAACCTATCGATCCCACTCCTCCTCCGTCACGATCGACTCCTGCTGCGCCATCACCCCATGGGGATACATCATCGCGTCTTGTGGCGCGAGCGCCCGAGTCGGAGGTAGCCACGCCGAACCGTATTCAACAAACGAAGTGATCCAACAGATGAAGGCACTCCAACCGGCGCGTTCGCCGCGCGGGATGTAGTCCGAAGCAAAGCCGCTGTGCGTAAGCGTGAGTCGGGTTCGGGCACCACCCTCGACCTCTTCCAAGGTCCAAGTCACGATCGTCGGGGCGTCGCCGGCGAGCCATTCGAGCGACAAGCGTTTCCCCGGTTCCAGCTCCAAGATCTTGAATGCCCCCTCGTCGCCCCACCCCATGTTCCACTCTCCACCTACTCGGGCATCGACGCTGGCCGCACTCGCGATCCACGTATTCAGTTGATTGGGACGAAGCAGGGCTTCCCACGCTTGGGCGGACGGACCGGCAATCTCCGTCTGCAAATCAATCGGTTTGATATCGTCGAAGGTGGAAAAATCGCATCGCATCGCACTCCTTCCATCCAGATACCGCCGGAGGTTTTCTAACATGAGAAACCACACATCGCTCATCGAAAAATCGAGGGATGATCCGCGTTCGGCTCCCTGAAGTCCGGCATGCCACACCCCGAGCCGAGTCCCGTTGGGTACAGCGGCGAGCCGAAAGGTGACGGTGCTCTCGACTCCTCGAAGAGGCCATGTTATGCGCAAGAGTCGATCCTGTTCGAGCGCAACGACAGACTGTATCGCACTCTCGCGATTCGGATTCCCTGGCGTAAACCGTCCCCAAAAATGGTATTCCCCGTTTGCGAGGTCGACATCGGCGAATTCACAGAACCATCGAGTGAGGTGTTCATTGTGCGTTAGGGCAGCAAACACCTCTTTCGGGCTCGCCGCGAGTGCGTGTTGGAAGTGTAGATCGCGCGGTGTCACGATATCTCCTGGTCGGACTTGGGGTAACAAAGCAAAGTAAAGCGATAGCGTTGGCCGGAGGCGGGCGTGGAGCAGGTCGAGTCGGTGTAGCGACTCGCCAGCGCTTGGAAGGTGTCGGTCAGGTCTTGCATGAATGCCTGACGGCGTTCGGGATCGGGAAGGTCGATTGACACATCGAGGGAGAGCGATGACACCTCCTCACCAGCCGTCGATCGCTCGGCGAGATGCCCCACATCCTCCAGCACCTGTTCTGCGGTTCGGGCGAGCATTCCCAGGCTGGTTTGATCGCGGGCCGCGCGAGTGCCGCCGAGGCTTTTGACCAAACGGGGAGAGAGCCAAAAAGAGCGGGCCCGGGCCCGATAGAACCCCTCTTTCAGTCCATTGACGATACGTTCGGCAGAGCGTTCAACGACGCCGGCACGTTCCATCGATTTGACGTGGTAATAGGCCTTTTGAGGGGAAACCCCGAACTCCCGGGCCAGTTCGGTACAGGTTCGGGGTTCGGTCATCTGCCGTAACATCTGTATTCGCAGCGGCTTGAGGACGCTGGCCGCTTGTTGGACCGATTCGATGAGCAGGACATTGGACGATGCCATAGGAATCACCTCTTGAACAACATACAAAATTATTTGTATGTTCGCAAAAACATTCCCGCAACACTCGGAATCGGTATGCGGCTCACGGGGCGGCGAGAAAGCGGAGTATCTCCGCCAGGAGCCGTTCGCCCTCGTCGGTTTGGAAGATGAATTGGGCGTGCGCGGCACCGGGGAGAACAACCATCTCCTTCGGTTCGGTCGCACGGACGAACTGGTCCCGAATCGCCGGGAGACGGAGACGTCCGTTGCCGGTGGTATCGCCAGCAGTCAAGATGAAAAGCTTCCGGCCTTGCATGAGCTCGGGGTGTTCAATGGGGGAATGTGCCAGCAGCACGATCCGGTCGATCTCACCCGGCTTGGCCTCAACCGCTGCTTGGGCGGCGGCACCCCCACCAAAACTCCCCCCAACAACGGCAACGGTGGTGGCTCCGGTCTGTCGCAGGTAGCGCACTGCGGCCAGTACGTCGTAATACACATCGCTTTCATCCGGACGAGCCTGGGGACCACCTTTGGACCGGCCCCTTCCACGGAAGTCGATCGCGACAACGCGATACCCTACCTCCACCAGCAGGGGCGCCTGAGCAGCCCAGCTCTCCTTGGTAAACCGTCCCCCATGCGCCAGCACCACACCGCGCTCACCCTGACCATACAGATCGGCCCAGACGATACCGCCGTCATCGGTGGGGAAAGAAACCTCACGTTGAGCCGAGGCGATGTTGGTCCAAAGGATGGTGGCCATCGCGAGCGCGCCCGACCGCCAACGCCACGTTCCGATGGTGTTACGACGCTTCTCCGGTGCTCGAGGGGCGATCATGTCTTCTTCGCGCGCATCTGTCGCACCGATTCTCGGATCAACTGTTTGAGCGTTGGGAGGTGGACGTCGTCCAACGACTTGATATAGAGACACGATTTGCCGGTCGTGTGCTTTCCGAGTCGCCCCAAAAGTTCCTGGTACTTACTAAACCCCGACATGATGTACACCGTTAGGTTCTGTTTCCGCGGCGAAAACCCCACCAGAAAACACTCTCCCTCCCGGCCACTGTCATAGACGTAGTGGTAACGCCCAAAGCCGACGATACTGCTGCCCCACATCTGCGGTTCCAGTTTCGTGATCTTGGTGATGATCTCCAGGAGTTGAAGAGAATCGTCTTTTCGTCTCTCGTCGGTGACCCCTTTCAGGAATGCGGTCACACTACGCTTGGTCGGAGTGGTCCTGAGTTTGGCCATTGGCGCTCCGGGAAGGGAGTGTCATGGGATACTACCATTCACCGATCCGATCCGTAACCGGTTCTCCCCGAGCACCGACTGTCCGGATACTGTTGAGGGAAGACTTAACGCGATGTGGAATGCGAAGTACTTTCTCAACGGGATGGGGATCCAGGATCAGTATTGGTCGCCGATCCGGGGGGGGGGACACTCCCAACCCTCTGCGATCCTCTGCGGCCTCTGCGTGAAACAACCCGCACCGGAACAAAACTCACGCAGAAGACGCGTACGGCGCCGCGGCCTCCACCACCACACCCCTAATAAATAGAAAGTGGGGGAACACAAACCCTTCCATGCGATAATCGATTCAAGTTTTGCGTGGCATTTGGGGGGCGCGACACCGAATTGGACCTCTCGTTGTATCCAGCGCCGGTAGCCTTCTCTGGTCTACCCTAACACGGTGTTCTATTTCCTTACGCGCCGGGCCCTCTTCTTCTTGGGAGGTGGGTCTGCGGCCACGGGCTCGGGCAGGAAGACATTCTCTTCCAGCCAGGCGATGAACAGCACTTCGAGTTCTTCGACATCCTGTTCCACGAAATGAGGGGCTACGGCAAACCGTTTACCTTCATTCATCAGAAACCAAGTCGGCTCGGTGGCCTCCTGGTCTCGCCGCGGGTTGGCAGGCATTCCCTCATAGGAAACAAAGTGAAAATCTCGGCCCCGATGGCTGAGCCATCGTTGCGCGGTCTTGTAGGTGGACATGACTCGCTCGTCGCAATGGGAGTGTGACGGCCGCACCGCACGCGCCGGTGCAACTCGTTCTCACATGTAACCTAGTCGGTTTGGTATCGATTTGGGTTTTAGAGCTACACTGAGACCTGCGATGGATTGCGATGGTACCAAAGAGGTCGGATAGGTGAAGTACCGTGCCTGCTCAACCACTACAGAGCTTAAGGGAGCGCTCTCAGCGAGTCCTCCTTGGCCGACGTACAGTCGCTTCGTTGCTGTTGGTCGTTAACGCGCTGGGACACAACGGCTTCCTGCTAAGCGCGGGTTGCCGCCGCCAATGTCGGGACGAGGTCTTCCACGCCTTGCCGTCGGAGCGTCCTCAGGTGCGACGCGATCGCGCCGAGGAAGGTTGGGTTACTGTGGTATGGCAATCCGTGTTCGGCCGCGACGCGTTGAACGATCGAACTGATCTCGGGATAGTGCACACTGCAGATCTTGGGAAAGAGATGGTGCTCAACCTGATAGTTGAGGCCACCGACATACCACGTGAGCAATCGGTTGTCGGGGGCGAAATTGGCCGTAGTAAACATCTCGTGCGCCGCCCAGCCATCGGGCATCGCGCCACCAGCGTCGGGCTCCGGGTGGGATGTCTGTTCGACCACGTGAGCCATTTGGAACACGATCCCCAGCGTAGTGCCCGCCACGGCGTGCGCCAGGGCAATACCGAGAGCCGTCTGCCACCACGCGAAAGGAAGAAGCGCGATCGGGAGGACGATGGTCCACGTGTAGTAGATCACCCTGCCTAGGAAGAGGCCGGCAATATCTCGCGGGGCGTGCTTCTTATCAGGGTAGGGACCGAGATCCTTCTGGAGGAGATAGCGGTAATCCTTCACGAACGCCCAGAATAGAGTGGTCATGCTGTAAAGAGCGATCGCATACCAGTGTTGAAACCGGTGATACCATCTGCGGGGTGCGTGGGGGGAGAGCCGAAGCAGTGGTGACACGGCGAGATCTTCGTCGGCGCCGTGAATGTTGGTATAGGTGTGGTGGATAATGTTGTGGGTGAGTTTCCACAGATAGCTGCTGCCGCCGGCCAGATCCATGCTCCATCCGACAACCTGGTTGAGTCGTGGATTGGCCGAGTAGGATCCGTGGAGGGCGTCGTGGGCGACACCAAATCCTATACCCGCCACGCCGAGGCCAACGATAGCCGCAAGCCCAAGGGAGATGGGCCCGGAAAACCCGCCGCTCATGATGAGGAAGTACGGGGTGAACGTCAGCATTAGCACGCAGATGGTCTTTCCGACCATCCACCAGTCCCCGGTGGAACGACGGCCTGAGTCGGCAAAGTGCTTACCGACGGCGGCGCGGACCTCCTGCAGAAACGCCCCTCCGCTTCTGGACGGAAAGGACGGACAAGCGGTTGACACCTAGGTCGCTTCCTTTGGTCTGGGAACAGGCCACCCTACAACCCTCCCGTGGCCGCCACACCTACAATCTAGGCTTGGGCAGCCGGTTCCGGAACCTATCTGGGGCCAGACCCCTTACGTTGCAATACAAAACATTACCCACGTGGAGGTCCTAAACCTTCAAGGGACCGACCCTTCCCCTCTGGGCGCACGGTGATTTCTGTGGTGTTCGGAGCGCGATGTGGCCTGGTTTTCTGCCACATCTTGTCGGGTAGCCCCTTCGATTCCCAGGCGAAGTGATCCAAAGGAATGGAAAGCCCTCGCTCGGCGGATTAGCTTCGGGCATGTTCCGACTCGATATCGTGCGCATTGTCCCACCAGCGATACGGTACCGTGTCTCGCGTTTGGTCATGGGCCTCACTTGTCTTTTGGGTGCTGGTTGTGCCCGATACCATCCAGCCCCGATCACGGTAGAGACCTCGCTGGACTCGTTTGAAGCTCGCCGCTTCGATGATCCCGTGTTCGGAATCTTTCTCCAGACTCGGCAGGAACAGACGGACTGGCCGCCTGACCGGTGGAGTCTTCATCTCGTCACCCTCGCGGCGTTCTACGACAGTCCCGTGCTTGATGCGGCCCGGGCCCGGTGGTTCACGGCAGGGCAGTGGCTAGGGAGGGAATTGAACCCCCGACACGCGGATTTTCAGTCCGCTGCTCTACCAACTGAGCTACCTAGCCTAAGGGTCGGCAATATATAGATATCCCCCCAGCATGGCCAAGCACCTTCCCCGTCCACACGTCGCTTGATCAACCTCCCTATCTATCCCTTATCTACGGTTTCACTATCCGTTCATGATTCCTATTCCAAATTGGCATGTGACAACTCATAATCGGAGTTTCACATGAGAAAGTGTATTCTCGGTTGCCTTGCGGTTCTCCTACTCCTACCGGCTGCCGCCACCGCCCAGCAACCCGAACATCCCTGGCTCATTCGCGGTCGCGGAATCGCCATCATCCCCGACGCATCCAGTACACCGGCTGGCCTTGACGTCGAGTCCGATGCGACAATTGAGATCGACATCAGTTACTTCATACACCGCCAGTTTGCTTTCGAGTTGGTCCTCGCCTCTGCCGCTCAGGAGGTCCTGGGTCCAAACGGCAGCCTTGGCGCGGTAAACCATCTTCCTCCGACGCTTCTCTTTCAGTTTCACCCGGTGACCCGGGGTACGGTCCGACCCTATATCGGTGGGGGTGGGAACGCCACCTTTTTCTACAACAAGTCGGGGCCGTTGGTCGACTTTGATCTGTCGACGAGTCTCGGGCTGGCTGGCCAGGTTGGCTTCGATTTCATACTCACATCCCGGGCGGTTTTCAATCTCGATGCCAAGTACATCAGCATCTCAACCGATGTCGACCAAGGCGGTACAACGGCATTTAACCTGGATATCAATCCACTCGTGATCGGAGCAGGGTTCGGGTATCGTTTCTAACGAGGCATCACACCTCCAGGGGCCGATCGTCTCGCTACGCTCGGGTCCCGGAGACGATGCCACCCGGAACAAGGTGCTTCCGGTGCCGAGAACCACGGCCCATATTGCGAGAATGCCAGGATCCTTTGCCAATCTGACCATCGTCGCACATCCTCTGATTCAGCACAAGCTTACCATTCTTCGTCAGCGGTCGACCTCCACGAAGGATTTCAAGCAGCTGGTCAACGAGATTGCGATGCTGATGACCTACGAGGTCACCCGTGACCTTCCGACCGAAACCGTCGAAGTCGACACCCCCTTGGAACAGACGATGGGCCGAAGGGTCGCGGGGAAGAAGCTCGCGCTTGTACCGATCCTTCGGGCAGGCCTCGGCATGGTTGAGGGGATCGCCCAGCTCATTCCTTCGGCACGGGTCGGGCATATCGGGCTTTACCGCGACCATGAGACACTCCGCCCGGTGAGCTACTACTTCAAGGTGCCGGCAGCTGAATCGGACCGTGACTTCTTTCTCCTCGATCCGATGCTCGCCACTGGGGGGTCGGCAGTGGCTGCGATCCAGACATTGAAGGATGCCGGCGCTGGTCGGATTAGGTTCCTCTGTCTCGTCGCGGCCCCTGAAGGGGTGCAGGCCTTACTGGATGCCCATCCCGACGTACCGATCTTCACCGCGGCACTCGATCGACAGCTCAACGAGAAGGGGTACATACTCCCCGGCCTGGGCGATGCCGGGGACCGTCTCTTCGGTACGCGATAGGAGGGGGATTATGGGACCACGAATCACATTCTGGGGCGCCGCTGGCCAAGTCACTGGATCGATGCATCTCTTGGAGGCCGCTGGGGCGCGCATCGCGCTCGACGCTGGCCTCTTCCAAGGACGACGAAAACAGAGTCGCGCGCTCAATGCGGAGTTGCCGTTCGACGCGCGCCGCCTCGACGCGGTGGTGCTGAGCCATGCCCATATCGACCATTCGGGCCGCCTGCCACTCCTGGTGCGCCACGGGTTCCATGGTCCCATCTATGCCACACCGGCATCGCGAGACCTCTCCGCCGTGTTGCTCCCTGATTCAGCTCATATCCAGGAAAAAGATTTCGAGTACCTCCAGCGACATGGGCGGGTCTCGCCGGAGAGCGAGCCGCTGTACACGATGGCAGACACCGTGGCAGTACAGGACCTCATGATGGGTATCCCCTACCGTCGGATATACCACCTCCGAAAGCATCTCTCCTTTGAGTTCACTGAAGCGGGACACATTCTCGGGTCGGCGTCGGTCGACATGCGTCTGACGGAGGGCGAAGGACATCGACTTGTGTTCAGTGGTGATATCGGGCGGCCCCATCTTCCGATCATTCGCGATCCCGATCCTCCCTCTGGACCGATCGATACCTTGATCGTCGAATCCACCTACGGCACCCGGAACCACCCATCGATCGCCGACTCCCAGAGCCGCCTCGGAGAGGTAATCCGGGAAGTGGCCGGGCGAGGAGGAAAGGTACTGATCCCATCGTTTGCCGTCGGACGCACCCAGGAGTTGGTGTACAGTCTCCACCAGTTGTACCGGAATGGAGAGATCCCCTCGGTCCCGATCTTCATCGACAGTCCGTTGGCGGTCGATGCCACCGCCGTCTTCCGACTCCACCCCGAAGTCTTTGACCGACGGGAACCGCTCCTCTCGCGCACCGACGCGATCTTCGATTTCCGCCTGGTACACTATGTCAACTCGGTTGAGGAGTCCAAGGCGCTCAACAGTCGAAACGGGCCCGCGATCATCATCGCCGCGTCGGGGATGTGCGAGGCGGGGCGCATCCTCCATCACCTCGCCAACCATATCGGCAACCACCGCAATCTGGTCCTGTTTGTTGGGTTCCAGGCGGAACACACGCTGGGTCGCCGAATCCAAGAGGGGGACCGCACCGTACGGATCTTTGGAGAGAGGTTCGAGAGCCGAGCGCAGGTCGAAACCCTGGGTGGCTACTCGGCCCATGCCGGACGCGATGAACTCCGGGCATGGGTCCGGCGTCTCGGCGGACCGATCCGGCGCGCCTTCGCGGTGCACGGCGAACCTGAGGCGCTCGAAGGGATGGCCCAGATACTCCGAGACGAGGGTGTAGGCACCGTTGACATTCCAAAGCATGGGGAGTCCTTCGAGCTGTGATCCGACACCTCCGTCGCTGGGGTCTCCTGGCGGTTGGCATCGGCGCCCTGATCTACGGGGCGCTCTTTGTCTCCGTCCTTCTCGTCAGCCGGCAGGATCAGCGTCGACGGGTCGATGCAATCGTCGTGCTCGGTGCAGCTCAATACAACGGGCGACCCTCGGCAGTCCTCAAGGCACGGTTGGACCACGCCCTCACGCTCTACCGGGCTGGGTTGGCTCCCATTATCGTCGTCACGGGAGGGATCGGAACAGGTGACACCCAGAGCGAAGCCACGGTCGGGCAGCGGTACCTTGTGTCGCAGGAGGTGCCAAACATGGCCGTGGTGGTCCGACCCGAAGGACGGACAACCATGACCTCGATGACGTCGGTTTCGGAGTGGGCTTCGGATCAGAACGTCTCGTCGATCTTGCTGGTCAGCGATCCTTTTCACTTACTGCGGCTTCGGCTCGAAGCGCGTCGGGTACACCTCAAAGCCTACACCTCCCCGACGGCAACGAGTCCCATTTCGGTCCACCTCCAGCAGGAACTCCGCTATGTGTCAGCGGAAGCGCTCAAGATTCCTGTCGTGTGGTTTCGTTCTCTCGTACACAGTGACCCTCCCCCGAGGTAACCATGGTCGATGCTCACCGTAGTACCCGTCGATTGTTGGGCGGCGCCCTTCTGTTTCTGGTTGCGATGTCCCGAGCCGGAGCCCAGGACGGACCCCTGCGGGTTCCTTTTGTGATGGACACCCTCCCCAATGGACTTCGCGTCATCGTCCACGAGGACCACTCGGTCCCAACCGTCGTCACCAACGTGTGGTATCACGTCGGATCGGGTGATGAACAACCCGGCCGTACTGGCTTCGCGCATCTCTTTGAACACCTCATGTTCATGGGGTCGGCAAATGCTGTCTATCCGGCGTTTGACCGTCTTCTCGAAGCCGCCGGTGCGAACAACAACGGGTCCACCACCGAAGATCGAACGAACTACTACGAAGAAGGACCCGCCACGGCGCTCCCGCTCATGCTTTGGCTCGAGGCGGATCGGATGGGGTGGATGCTCCCCACGATGGACGGACCGAAGGTGGATCTGCAGCGCGATGTGGTGAAGAACGAGCGCCGCCAGAGCTACGAAAACCGTCCGTACGGGCTGGCATGGGAGACGATGACTCATATGATGTACCCCGCCGGCCATCCCTACTCGTGGCCGGTGATCGGGTCCATGGCCGACCTGTCAGCGGCAACGCTGGAGGATACCCGCGCTTTCTTCCGTCGATACTATGCCCCGAACAATGCGGTACTCGCCATCGCAGGGGACGTCGACCCGGAGCAGGTGTTTGCCGAAGTGCGGAAGTATTTCGCAGACATTCCGCGGGGTCCGGCGATCAACCGGCCCAATACGCCGGTTTTTCATCTGCCGCGCGACACTGCGTCGGTCTTGGAAGACAGGGTCCAACTCCCTCGCCTGTACTATCAGTGGCATACCGTCAAGGGCAACGCCGATGGCGATGCGGCACTTGACCTCGCCGCCTATGTTCTTGCAGGAGCCAAGAACAGTCGGTTGACGCAACGGTTAGTGTACGACCTCCAACTCGCCACCAATGTCATCGCATTCCAGGACGGGAAACGACTCGACGGAGATTTCACCGTCTACACCACCGCCCGTCCGGGAAAGAGCCTCCCCGAGTTGCAATCGGTTCTGGATGCCGAGATTCGTCATCTCGCGGAGGAAGGCCCGACCGAGCACGAGCTGGAACAGGCCAAAAACGCCTTCGAGTCGGGGTTCCTCAATGGTTTGGAACGGATCGGCCGCAAGGCTGACCTGCTCAATTCGTACTACTATCGGACCGGGAACCCCGACGGATTCCAATCTGACCTCGATCGCTATCGCGCGGTGACCCCGGCCGATCTGCAACGCGCGGTTCGCGCGTGGTTGCTGGCGCCCAAGGTCATGCTCAGCATTGTCCCCCAAGGAAAAACCGACCTCGCCGCTTCTCCGATGAGGGTAATCCCATGACGGCCCCGAGAGCCTTCCATACCAGTTTGATGTTGATACTTCTTCCTGCAGTGGCGATGGCCCAGGGGCTGGATCGTTCGACGCCTCCCACTCTGGCGTCGCCCCCAAGCCTCGCGTTACCCACCATCCATTCGGCCACGCTGGCCAACGGCTTGGAGATTCGTCTGGTCGAGATGCACGAGGTTCCGTTGGTGCAGTTCCAGCTGCTTATCACCGGTGGATCACGAGAAGATGGTACGTCGCCCGGACTGGCCAGCTTCACCGCTGGCATGCTGGACGAAGGTGCTGGGGGTCGGGATGCACTCATGATCGCCGCTGAGGCAGAGTTCTTGGGTGCATCTCTCTCCACAACCGCCAATTGGGATTTCAGCACCGTCACCCTTCGGGTCCCAAAACGGCAGATGGGTCGAGGACTAGACCTGATGGCGGATGTTGTGCTCCGTCCGACATTCGCGACCACCGAAGTCTCCCGCCAACGTGACCTTCGCCTGGCAGGTCTCCTCCAGCAACGGGATCAGCCGAACGCCGTGGCGGGGCTCATCTTCAACCGGGAACTCTTTCCGGAAGGCCACCCCTATCACCGGAGTCCCGGCGGCGATTCGATCTCAACCGCGGCATTGGATTCGGCAACGGTACGTCGGTTCTACGTCGAGTCGATGGTTCCCAATCGCACCACGCTGGTCATCACCGGAGACATCACCCTGGACGAAGCGCAACGGGAGATCGAGACACGGTTCGGAGGCTGGGCGCGCGGCGCTCCGGCCCACCGGCAGGCCACGGTGCCCGACCCGGTCGACCGGGCCACCACCATCTTCCTAGCCGACAAGCCCGGGGCTGCGCAATCGGTCGTTCTACTCGGCCATCGTGGTCTCGATCTGAGTGATCCTGATTACCATGCAGTCCAGGTGATGAATACCATCCTGGGCGGGTCGTTCTCGTCGCGGCTCATGACCAACCTGCGGGAAACAAAAGGATATACCTACGGCGCTGGGTCGCGGTTTCAGTACCGACCGATCCCAGGAGCGTTTCTGGGTTCGTCCCAGGTTCGGACCGACGTCACCGATAGCTCGCTCGTGGAGTTCATGAAGGAGTTGAACGCGATCCGGAGCGAACCGGTCGACCCGAAGGAACTCGACCGAGCAAAAGCCTATCTCGCCCTTGGCCTCCTGGGAGATTTCGAAACCACGAGCCAAATGGGAGGGCAACTCGCCCAATTACTCACGTTCCACCAAGAGCCGGATTTCTTCGAGACCTTTGTCCAACGCGTCATGGCGGTGACGGTGGACGATGTCCAGCGGGTGGCCCAAGCCCACCTTCGTCCTGATAGGCTGACCGTCGTCGTCGTGGGGGATGTCGCATCGATCCGCCCTGGGATCGAAAACCTGGATTGGGGACCGGTCCAACTGACAGAACCGTAGGCTAGGCCAACCCTCTTTCGACCGTGCTCAAGGACGCCCAATGGGTTCTTGGGCACGGTTGTCGTCAGGCCACCCTCGGCCGTTGATATCGGTACATTAGGGGATGACACTCATCTCCTCCATCCGCGCGTATAGTGGTCGCGTCTTTCATGTCGACCATGACACGGTCCGATTCCCCACGGGCACCTCGGGCACACTCGAGATGATCCGACACCCGGGGGCGTCTGCTATTGTCCCGTTTCTCGACGACCCTGTCGGTGAGGATCCTCGTATCCTTCTGATTCATCAGTTTCGTCACGCCGCCGGTGGCACCATCTGGGAGATCCCTGCAGGGACACTTGTGGAGGGTGAATCGCCCGAGGGGTGCGCTGCCCGGGAACTCAAAGAGGAGGCCGGCGTCTCCGCAGGAAACCTCACCCCCCTCACAACCATTCTGACCACACCAGGGTTCACCGACGAGCGCATTCACCTCTTTCTGGCCACCGACCTCACGCCGGGACAGGCCCAACGGGACGAGGATGAGTTTCTTGAGGTTCATACCGTTCGATGGTCGGAGGTCGGACGGATGATCCGAACCGGCATGATCGTGGATGGGAAAACCTTGGTGGCGCTCATGCACGTCCAGTGCTTCCACCGGGGTTCGTTCTGATGGTTTAGCTGGCCAAAGGCATCAGACGGCGCCAGAGACCCCGGTGTTTCCGCAGGAGATAGACCCCCGCCAGGAACGAGGCAAGGGTGTTGGCGACCACGATCGACCACCATGGGAGGACTGGTCGCCACGGCGTCGTCAGCCACCCGACTCCGAGTATCGTCACCAGAAAACCAAGGACGATGATGAGCCCCGCGAGCGGTGCCTGGGCCGGCGATCGATCGGCCCGCCACACCAGCCCAGTCACGATGAGGCCGATCACGAGTGAAAGAAAGAGATGCAACGCGTTGTACCAGAAGATGGACGTCAGATCGGGGCTGAATGGTAGTAGGAGAATGCCTGGGTCGCGGAGCCCTCGAAAAACGACCTTGCCCAGGAGATCAACAGTGTACAGTGTCCCTCGCGCGGCGAGGAGATCGAAGCCGCTGTAGAAGGCTGCGACCGATACGTAGGCGATCAGACCAACAATGAGCCCTTCACGGGTCGTTCGATTCAAAGGCATCCGGTCTGCCTCCCGAAGATGGTGTGCATCACTGGCCAATCACATCGATTGGCCAAACGACACGAACCTAACCAATTAATACAGCGTTGGTGTAACCTGTCCATGGGTTCTCACTACTCTACCCCTCCCGAGGCCTGTCGTAAAGCCTGAACCCCTTTGACGACTGGGGCGTGAGTCGTGCGGACAGCTCCGTCGAGACCGGATCACGTAGGAACTAGCCAGACGGCGTCCGGAGTCGTAACCTGTGTCCTCTCTCTTCACCCACCCGGGACACACCACAGGAGGTCTCCCATGTTGCGGTTCTCCACTTTGGCGGTCGTCATCGCGGTTAGCGGCTGCCAGCCAAGTTCTACCACCGATCAGGAAGCACCGGCTGGGGCACAAGATCCGCTTGCTGCCCTCGAGGTCGGCTCGGTGGAATGGAAGATTCAGGCATACTCAAGCGCCGCTCCGGCGAGCATCGCCAGCGGCGCGACCGTTCTTGACTGGAACGATTCTCTCACGGCGCCGACCAAGGAGCTGCGAGCGGGGACCAACGGATGGACCTGCTTCCCGCTCACGCCGCCGCCTGCAGGGGGGTACGGATCGGCAACGGAAGCGGCTCCGATGTGTGGCGATGCCATGACGATGGCGTGGGCCGAAGGCTTCATGAACCACACCGAACCGGGGAACGAAGTGCTTGGTCTGGGGTACATGCTCCACGGCGACATGGGGGCCAGCAACATCGACCCCTACGCGAGCGACGCCACGGCGGACAACGACTGGATCGTCAGTGGACCCCATACTATGCTGTTCCCAGCCGATCCCGCCCGAATCGATGCCATCACCGTGGACTATACGACGGGGGGGCCCTACTTGATGTGGAAGGGGTCACCGTACGCCCATATCATGGTACCGACCGACCCCGAACGGTAACTAGGCGAAGCGGCATGACACCTCTTTCAGGATGATTTGGGCTGAGCCTTCCGAGCGGTGACAACGTACCCCGTCATCGCTCGGAGGTTCGGGTCCGGTCCCATTACATTTCCTCTATGGCTCATCACGACTTCGACGCGCTCTTTCGCAGCCTCAAGGGGGGTAAGCTTACGCCTTGCTACTATTTGCACGGGGCGGAACACCAATTGAAAGACGAGGCGATCGAAGCCATCCTCGACCGGACACTCGATCCATCCCTCCGGGACTTCAATCTCGACCTCCGTAGCGGATCGACATTCTCACCCAACGAGCTTTCGACTCTGTGTAGCACTCTCCCCATGATGGCCGAGCATCGAGCGATTGTGATTCGAGACAGCGAAGCATGGAATCGGAAGAGCAAGGCGAAAACGGCGGCACTTGCGTATCTCGACCATCCCGCGCCGGATACGATCCTCATTCTCGTTCAAACCGGGGATGGTCCGCCGGACGCCGAGTTGGCCAAGCGGAGCTACTCCGTCGAACTGGCAACCCTCCCACCCGATCGAGCGGCCCGTTGGGTGCAACACCGAGCCAAGTCGCTAGATCTCCAGTTGACCGACGACGCGGTCACTCATCTGGTATCGGTCCTTGAAGCAAATCTCGGTGCGATTGCGGCTGAGTTGGGGAAGCTGTCAGGGCTGGCAGACACTGGCCCGCTCGACGTCGATCGCGTAGGGAGTCTGCTCGGCGTCCGGCATGGCGAAACCCAGTTCGATTGGCGAGACGCCGTTTTGGACGGCGACCTCCCACGGGCAACGGCACTCCTCGCCCCCGTGCTCAGCCAATCCGGCGTTTCGGGCGTTCGCCTTGTCGCCCTCCTCGGCTCCACCTTGGTGGGTGTCGGGTTGGGCCGCACCCTGTACGATCAACGAAAACGCGGCCGCGCCCTCGAATCGGCCTTGTTCAACGCGATCAGAAAAGCGCGTCTCTGGGGAATTGACTACAAAGAGACGGCCCGCCTGTGGAGTCAGTGGGCTGACCGCTGGCCTGCCCCGCGCATTCGGGAAGCCCTTCGTCACACCCGGTGGGCCGACGAAGCCCTCAAGTCGACCACGATCTCGACCGAACTGGGTATCCTCACCGACCTTGTCCTTCGGCTGCACCACCGCGAGAAAGTCGCCGCATGAAACGCATCGCTGCACTCGGTGTCTTGCTGTGCGTATTGGGCGGCTCCCTGTCGTTAGACGCACAGGTGGACCCTCGGTTGAAGGAAGCTGTTCGATTGGCCCAGGCAGGACTCGGCGATTCTGCTCGAGCCGTTACCGCGCGACTCCTGGCCAACACCCTTCGGACCGACGCCCTCTTCGCCGAGGTACTCTTCACCCAAGGTCTGGTTGCCGGAACACTTGAAGATCGGCGACGGTCTCTCCAGCGAGTCACCATTGAGTACTCGCTCTCCGATTGGGCCGACAACGCACTCCTGTTGCTTGGTCAGTTGGAGTATGCCACCGACAGCCCGAGTGGGGCCATTCAATACTTCGCCCGACTCCTTGACGACTATCCCTTGAGCCCGCTCCGGGCCACCGCAGGGTTTTGGGGAGCCCGCGCGGCCTACGAAAGTCGCCAGGCAGCCCAGGCATGTCGGATGGCCACCCGAGGGCTCGAAGCAGTCGGCGACGATCTCGAACTCCGGAACCAACTTCGGTTCCAACTCCAACGCTGCCAGGCCGCTGTCAGCCGCGATTCAAGCCGCCAACCGGTTGTGACACCACCTCCGCCTCCGCCGCCAACTGGACCAATCTTTCGGGTGCAGACCGCTGCCCTCAGGACCCAAGCTGCTGCGGACCAGGTCATTGGCAGACTCAAGGAGTTGGGGTATGAGGCGATCACGGTGGAGCAGGGTGGATTCTTCAAAGTACAGGCCGGTCCCTTCCGGTCACGCGATGATGCTGGTGTGGCGTTGCGGCGCATCCAAGACCGCTTTGGTCAGGGGCCGTTCATCGTAGTGACCCGATGAGTCGCTCTACTGTTGGCGCCACGACCCCACTACTCGCGCAATACCGCGAAATCAAAGCGCAGCATACCGATGCGATCTTGTTCTTCAGGATGGGCGACTTCTACGAGATGTTCTTCGAAGACGCTCGACTTGGCGCGAAGGTCCTCAACATCACGCTCACCTCACGTGGTGACGGGGTCCCCCTGGCGGGCGTACCAGTCAAAGCCGCATCAGAATACCTGAAGCAACTCGTTCGAGCGGGCCACCGGGTTGCCATCTGCGAACAGGTTGAGAATCCCAAACAGGCGAAGGGCATTGTGCGGCGCGCCGTTGTGGAGACGGTCACTCCAGGAGCCCAGTTCGAGGATGGCTGGGTGCCTGGTGGTGAGAACAACTTTCTCGTTGCCCTGTACCCGAACGCCGGCGAAACGATCGTTGGCCTCGCCGCAACAGACCTCACCACCGGTGAGTTTCTTTTGGAGACAACGGAGATGGCCGGTCTCTCCGATGCCCTGGGGCGTCTCCGTCCCCGTGAACTCGTCGTCCCAACCGGCACCACCTGGCCAACCCTCCGGGACTCTTTGCAGACAACCCGAGAACCGTGGGAGTTTGACCCCTCGCTAGGCGGAGAGGAGTTGGCCCGTCGGTTCAATCTTGCTTCTCTCGATGGCTTGGGCATCGGTGAGACGGATCTCCCGGCGGTCGGTGCTGCGGGAGCCCTTCTGCGGTATCTCGCCGATCTTCAGCCGTCCGGGGTCCCCCATCTGACGCGCCCCACGATGCGCCGATCGAACGAGCATCTCTGGATCGACGACATGACCCGCCGGAACCTCGAGTTAGTCGAGCCCCTCCGTGCCGGCGTCAAAGGTGTCACGCTCCTCGAAGTCATCGATGCCACCGTCACGCCGATGGGTGCCCGCGCCCTCCGCCAGTGGTTGCTCTCTCCTCTCTGCAACCCGGACACGATCAACGCCCGGCTCGACGCCGTCGAGACGATGGTGCAGCAGACGCCGGGTCGCACTCTCTTGCGGGAAGCCTTGGACGGGGTTCGCGATCTTGAACGCGTGGCGGGCCGGGCCGCGGCGGGCCGCGCAACCCCACGAGAGATGGGAGCCCTCCGCGACTCGCTTCACCGTCTGCCCGACACCCTCGCAGCCCTGGACCAACTCAACACCGACGACACCCCGAGCCTGTTACAGACCCTTCGGAGTTCCCTCGACTTGCTCCAAGACCTGGCCGCCGTCCTCGGGGCCGGTCTGGAGGACAGACTCCCAATCTCCCTTGGAGATGGAGGGGTTATCCGGTTAGGCTATGACACCGAACTCGACGACACACGCGTTCTACGTGACGGCGGGAAGGAATACATCGCCGGCTTGCAGCAACGGGAGCGGGAGCGAACCGGAATTCCATCGCTCAAGGTGGGGTATAACAAGGTGTTCGGGTATTATCTCGAGGTCACCCACACCCACACCAACCGGGTCCCAACCGATTACGAGCGGCGCCAGACGCTCACCTCCGCTGAGCGTTACGTCACCGCGGAATTGAAAGAGTATGAGGCCAAGGTCCTCGGGGCGGAGGAACGACTGGCAACCCGAGAGGCTGAACTCTTCGCCGTGCTCCGTGATCGGGCTGGGCAAGCGGTCGAACGTCTCCAGGGAACGGCCCGGGTGTTGGCCCAACTCGATGTTCTGGCCGCCCTGGCTGAAACCGCCATTCGGAATCAATATGTCCGACCGGACGTGACCTCGGACTTCGACCTCGAGCTCGTCGGTTGCCGCCATGCGGTGGTCGAACAGATGATGTCTCGCGAATCGTTCATCCCGAACGATGTCCGGTTTGACGCCGCCGCGAGAGTGCTCCTCGTTACCGGTCCTAATATGGCCGGGAAATCCACCGTGTTGCGCCAGATAGGGCTGGCGGTGATCCTGGCTCAGATCGGAAGCTACATTCCGGCCAAGTCGGGGCGGATCGGGGTGGTGGATCGTCTCTTTACCCGCGTGGGTGCGAGCGATAACCTCGCCCGGGGGCAATCGACCTTCATGGTCGAAATGAGCGAGACGAGTGCCATTCTCCACAACGCGACCGCCCAAAGCTTGGTCCTTCTGGACGAAATCGGACGGGGCACGTCCACCTACGATGGCGTCGCAATCGCCTGGGCGGTGACGGAACATGTGCACGATCGCATCGGATGCAAGACCATGTTTGCCACCCACTATCACGAACTGATGCAACTTCCCGAACAGCTGGCGCACGCACGCAACCTGAATGTGGCGGTACGCGAGAGCGGCGACTCGGTTGTGTTCCTCCATCGACTGGAACCCGGCGGGACCGACCGGTCGTACGGGATCCACGTCGCTGAACTCGCGGGCCTGCCCTCCAAGGTCGTGGAGTGTGCCAAGGCGATCCTGCGTCAGCTCGAAGGCGAACATCGGATGGTTCCCGGTGCGCCCGTGACGACCGACCCCGGCCAACTGGCGCTCTTCGAAGGGAGCGTGGCCCCTGACCCAGTGGTGCAGGAGATACGGGCACTCGATCTTGAGTCTCTCACCCCGCTGCAGGCGCTCAATCGTCTCGCCGATCTTCAGCGCCGCGTGGGACCGTCCGATTGAGAGCGACCCGATGGTATGGAGTCGTGTTGGGCAGCGTCCTCCTCGTTCAAGGCGCCTGCAGCGGAAACGACGACTCCACCATCGCGTTACCCGATGCTTCGGCGGCCATCTCCCGCGGCGACGAACCTCCGACCCCCATCAACGGGAACTCTCCCGTCGAGTACCCAGCCGCACTGTACGACCAGCGCATAGGAGGAACCGTGATCCTCCGACTCTTCATTACCGCCGATGGCCTGGTCGACCCTGATAGCGTGGCGATCCAAGAATCCAGTGGGTTTCCGGCCCTCGATTCGGCCGCCATCGCCGCCGCTCCCGGGTTGCGTTACTCTCCAGCCCTCCGCGGAGGCGTTGCGGTGGCAACGACGTTCCAGCAACCAATCACCTTTACACCGGCCCCACTTGGAGGCCCCTTACCATGACGGCCCCACATCAGACCCCATATGATTCGGTCCTCGAAACGGTTGGATGGACTCCGCTGATTCGTCTCCACCGGGTGGCCGCCGGTGTTCGCACACCGATATACGGTAAGGCGGAATACACCAACCCTGGCGCGTCGGTCAAGGACCGTATTGGCTTGGCCATCATTGAGGACGCGGAGGAACAAGGGCTCTTGAAACCCGGCGGGACGATCGTGGAAGGGACGTCGGGGAATACCGGTGTGGGTCTCGCCATGGCAGCGGCCCTGAAAGGGTATCGGTGCATCTTCACGATGCCCGACAAGATGAGTCAGGAGAAGGTGCGACTCCTGAAGGCGTACGGAGCGGAGGTCGTCATCACCCCCACCGCGGTGCCGCCCGATCATCCCAATAATTATGTGATGAAGGCCAAACAGATTGTCCAGGATACACCGGGGGCCGTCCTGGCCAACCAGTTCTACAACGCCGTGAACCCCGAAGCACACTATCGGACGACCGGACCCGAGATTTGGAAACAGACCGACGGCAAGGTCACCCACTTGGTCGCGGGAGCGGGAACCGGCGGAACGGTGAGTGGTACGGGGAAGTTCCTCAAAGAGCAGAATCCCGCCATCAAGATCATTGCCGGCGATCCGGTCGGGTCGCTCTATTCTGAGTACTTCCGCTCCCGTACGATCGATGGTGCGTCCGGTGCGCCCTATAAGGTTGAAGGGATTGGGGGGGACAAGGCTCCTACCACCGTGTGGTGGGACATTATCGACGAATTCCGGCAGCTCTCTGATCGGGAAGCCTTTGCGATGGCTCGACGGCTCGCCCGGGAGGAAGGGATCCTGGTCGGTGGGTCGGCGGGTCTCAACGTTGCGCTCTCGCTTCAGGTGGCCGCCGAAGTCGACGATCCTTCGGCGTGTATCGTCACCATCCTCTGTGACACCGGTGAACGCTATCTCTCCAAGCTCTTCAACGATGAGTGGATGGCCGAAAACCAGATGCTCGAGATCCCCCGCCGCACCGTGCTCGACCTCCTTCAGCAGAAACAGAAGGAGTCGCCGGAGCTGGTGAGTGTGACTTCCGTCTCAGCTGTGCGTCAGGCTCTGAACCTGATGAGCACGTGGGGCGTTAGCCAAATTCCCGTTATCGATGATGACCAGTGTGTGGGTGGGTTGATCGAGTCCTCCCTTATGACCCTCGCGCTCTCCCAACCGCAGAGCCTTGACCGTCCGGTGCGGGAGGTGATGGAGGCACCCTTCCCCGTTGTCGACGGTGCGGTACCGGCAGACCGGCTCGCGTCGATGCTGAGTCGGGAGAGTCCCGCCGCCTTGGTCGAGCACGACGGTGCCCTCGTCGGCATCCTCAGCCGGTACGATCTCCTGCAACAGATGATCGGCCGGTAGTCGATGCGTGTTGCGGTATTGACGGGGGGATCCTCGACCGAACGCGACGTCGCGCTTGCCTCAGGCGCCCAGGCCGTCACCGCGCTACGGAGTCGGGGGCATGAGGTGACGGTTGTCGACACCGTGTATGGCGTCGTTCCGCGAGACCAGGAGGAAGCCCAGCTTTCGGGAACGGTTGAACGCGCTCCCAGAGAGCATGCAGGGCTTGTCGCGCGCGAGCGACAGATTCTCCTTTCGGGCTTAGGCTCGATGCCCGCGATCCAAAATGCCGACGTTGCCTTCCTCGCCTTGCACGGCGGCCAGGGTGAAGACGGTACCGTGCAGGCGGTTCTCGACGTGCTCGGCGTTCCCTACACCGGGAGCGGGGCCTTGGGGAGCGCTGTCGCCATGGACAAGGACATCTCCAAGCGTCTCTTTCAACTCGCTGGAGTGGCGACCGCTCCGTGGCTCATGGCGCCACCGCCGATGACAGCCCAACAAATAGATGATCGTCTCGGGTGGCCGGTGGTGATCAAACCGTCAAAACAGGGAAGTACGGTGGGCTTGAGTGTTGTATCTGGCCCTCTGGACCTAGCGGCAGCCTTCGCCCTTGCAGCCCAATATGACGACGAAACAGTGGTGGAGACCTTTGTTCCTGGACGGGAACTGACGGTCGGAATCCTTGAGGATAAGGCACTTGCGGTCGGCGAGATCATCCCGAACCACGACATCTTCGACTATGAGTGCAAGTACACCCCCGGCATGAGCCAGGAGATCTTTCCCGCCGACCTCCCCCCCGACGTTGCCGCTAATTGCCAGCGACTCGGGGTCCTTGTCCACCGGGCCCTCAAGCTCGGCGGGTACTCCAGAGTCGATTTCCGCTTGACACCGAAGGGTGAATTGCTCTGTTTGGAAGTGAACACCCTGCCGGGACTTACGGCGACCAGCCTCCTCCCGCAGTCGGCGGCGGCGGTCGGGATCCCTTTCGCGGAGTTGTGCGAGCGGATCTGCCTGGTTCCGGTTGGTCGCGAACGGTAGGTACCGGCCCAGTCCTTGCTTGGAACCAATTGCTGGTCTGGGACGTCAGGAGAATACGCACCCCGGGTGAGCCGAGAACCGTCGGTTCCGGGCACTCGGATAGAAGAAGTGGGACACGATGGAACCACAACCGACCCCCAGCACCGTCACCCCGGTGGTCACCCGGCTCATTCTTGCGAATGCGTTGGTTTTTCTCGTGTTGGCGACGGTGTTCACCGCCCCAATCTTTTTTGAATCGCTTCAGCTCGCACCATCGCAGGTCGCCGCTCGCCCGTGGAGCCTGTTTACCTTCCTCTTTCTCTCCGGCGGTCTACCACAGTTAGCGTTTAGTGGGTTGGCGTTGGCGCTCTTTGGTCCGCCCGTCGAGCGAAAACTCGGGTCGGGTGTCTTCATCGGTTACATCCTCGCGACCGGATTTGGCGTCGCACTGCTCGCACTGATTCTTGCTCGATTCGGCACAGTTGCTCCCGTCGTCGGTCCGTGGGGCGTGGTTCTCGGTTTCGCCGTCGGCTACGCTTCGGTGCATGCGGATCGCACCGTGCCTGTCCTCGCGCTGCCCTTGACCATACGGGTCAAGACGCTGGTATGGATGATGATAGGGATCAGCGTGGTCGGGGCCATCGTTGGGGCGTCCACCGGCATCTTCCACCTGGCCGACGTCGGTGGCGTGCTTGCTGGCATGATGTTCCTTCGTCTCCGAGGAATCGTGCCTGGTTCTTCCACCGAGACGAGATCGACGACGCCATCGGTGATCCTGACGCCGATTCGCCTGCGTGTCGAACCTAGCACTGATCGACCGGCCGCGGTGACAGGACACGGTGGGCACCTTCCGCAAGAACAACTAGAAGCATCGCCTACGGCAACGGTGACACCCGAAGAGGAAGTGAACCGTGTCCTCGACAAGATTGGTGCCGAAGGCTGGCAGAGCCTAACGGATGAAGAGCAGCAGTTCCTGGAAGATATCTCGAAGAAGAAGCGCCTCGACTCCGGCACCGATCCCGCCTGACCCCCGTCCCCAGTTCCTGCCGTTTCCCGTAGACGACTTGCGACGCTACCGACGCGCCCGTTATTCTGCCCCGTGCTCGTCAATCTGGTTCCCGAATTCTTGGCGATCCTCGCCGACCCAGATCCGATCGCCGCGTATGATCGATATTACGCGGCCCACCGTGCCATCCTCAATGCCTACTGGCATAACTATCTTCTCGACCCCGAAAGCCCCCCGGCGCGAGAGGTCGTCGCCAACGCCGTCCGTGCCGACCGGGCCGACCTCCGCACGCTGCTCACCACGGTGGATGTGGTCGCACTGGTGGAGGATGCACTACGACAGTCGCAGGATGTCCTCCGTGGCGACCGACCCCTCGATTGCTACCTGATGGTCGGTATGGGTGGCGCCAACGCCGGTGAACTCGTGATCGGTGGCCGAAGCGTCATCTTCGTCTGCTTGGAACATTTTACCGGACGGGTGAACCCCGAGACCTACGGGATGGGCCTCTCCCCCGACCTGCTCCCCCTCTGGGTCGGTCATGAAGTCGCCCATACGATACGGTACACCTCGTCGACCAGCCGGAGCGACCTTCGACGGTTGGTGCGGGAGAACGGGGACAGCTACGACTACTGGATGACCGGAAGCCGGGCCACCCTCCGCGAATTGTTACTGAACGAGGGGCTCGCGGTCCATGCGTCCGAAGCGGTAGCACCTGGATTCCCCAGGGCCAACTATTTCGGGTATCCTCGCAGGCAGTACCATCGGATGCGTGAGATGGAGTCGTTCCTCCGCCAAGCGGTGGAACCGGACCTCGATACCGCGGGACTCGGCCTACGGTTGCGCTACCTCTCCGGAGGCACCAGTCGTTCCACCCGCACGGTCCTTGGTCGCGTGGTACCCGAACGATGTGGCTACTACCTGGGGTACCGGATGGCGGAGGCGCTGGTGCAGGAAAGGGGGATCGAGTATGCCCTGAGGGCCCACCCGGAGGAGTTCCAGGCGGCGGAGGAGCTGGCGCGGGGAATCCGATCGGCGTGAGTTGACCTCCTGAACTCTGCTCACTTCAATATTTATTCCGGCTTAAAGGCCGGGCTCGGCAAGCGACCGGTGTTCCCGGCTTGAAAGCCGGGCTCGGCGCGCTATCGCGCGGACTGCCCTGAAGGGCAGGTACATCATCTCTTATTGACTTGAAGCGTCTTTCAAGACGCGTCGCCGAAGGCGCCGAGCGCGGGCTTCAGCCCGCGAGAATGGAGAGCAGTAGGACGTTGCTCCGGGTGTTCCCGGCTTGAAAGCCGGGCTCGGCGCGCTCTCGCGCGAGTTGCCCTGAAGGGCAGGTCTTCCGTTCGGATTCTTGGCTTACAGGGGAATCGCACGATCCGGATGTCGCAGATGCTGGTTTCGCACATATGCGATCGAGTTTTTGAGCCTGTCCGGACTAATCGACTGCACGGTGTAGCCAGGTGCCCACCGAAGACCGGGTCCGTCGAGAGTCCGATTGATGATCCGCGCGCTCGCCCCTTTCAAATGCTGAACGAGCCTCGGAATGTCCATGACCGGTGGCGCGCGCAGAACCAAGTGGAGATGATCTGCAACATATCCCAAGGCGATGACGCTCATCTGGTATCGATCACAGACCGTCGGAATGAATCGGCTCAAGAGCGCTCTTTCCGCAGACCTGATCATCGGAAGGCGTTCATAGGTCGTCCAGGTAAGCATGAGGAATAGTGCCGCGGGCATGCACGACATTTACCGGTATTTCCGTCATCATCCGGATCGATTCGGTCCGCTCCTGGCTGAAACAGCGCAGAGACGGCCTTCGATTGAAAGAGCGCCTTTCAAGGCGCGTCGCCAGAGGCGCCGAGCGCGGGCTTGAGCCCGCGAATACCAGAGATAGGACATCGCTCCGGATTGTTCCCGGCTTGAAAGCCGGGCTCGGCACGCTATCGCGTGGACTGCCCTGAAGGGCAGACACATCATTGTGGAGAGGCGTCTTTCAAGACGCGTCGCCGAAGACGCCGAGCGCGGGCTTCAGCCCGCGAAAAACAGGACGGCCTGGCATCGGTGTTCCCGGCTTGAAAGCCGGGCTCGGCACGCTATCGCGTGAACTGCCCTGAAGGGCAGGAAGCAATTCGATTCCTTAAGCAAGACGCCGGCCGGGCAATGGGGTAACCTGGGTGGACGCCGAGGCCGGCACCGATGCGGTGTCGGAACGCGACCTCAAGAATCGGTCTTGATCAACCGGTATACCCGAACTGTTTCTATGTCCATCTCATCCCGCCAGACCCCAACGGCATAGTCGCTCCCGATCTCCATCAGCTGGAAACTCCTTGGCATCCGCACCGCGGCATGGAGCAGGCCCTTTGGCGAATACACTCTCCAGCGGCTGATGGCATCACCTGGTACGGGTGATTCTTCGACCCAGATGTGCTCCGTCGGGTCAACGAGAACGTTCCGGTATGCTGGGAATGTCGGCGGGTACTCAAGCGAACGATAGAAGCCCCTCGTCTCCTCTTCTCGGCCAGCCCGACGAGATGCCTGTTGCTCGATATAGGCCGATAGTCGCCTCGCGCTGAGTGGCACAGTCGCGAAGCGATCACGGATCACGATCCTCTCATTTCCCTGAAAGGAGTAGCCGACGATTCGGACAGAGTCCCGAGCGTCAACGTGGTCACCGGTTCCGATATAGAGAGTGGTGGAGCCAACGGCAAGCGAGGTTTGTTTTCCCAAGGGGCGGGCAAAATCTTCGGATCCATTAAAATATCTCTCGGAGGCCGGAAATGTCCCCACACTCACGAGGCGATCGTTCGGCTGGATGATCGTCACCGCGACGTTCGGCCGCCTGGGGCCTACCCCCGCGGGTGGTGCGAGCGACCGGTGGAGAAGTGCCAATACGCCGTTCTCGTTGCAGTAGAATTCATATGGTGGTGGCCCGCCACCGGCCGCGTCAGCGAGGGGAATGGTGCGGGAGAAGTTTCCCTCAGGGGAGAACACTGAAATCCGAAGTAGGGAGGGATCATAGACGAAGAGGGAGTCGCCGGCACACCGCCTCATGGACTGAATGGTCCGGAATTCTCCCGGTCCTGCACCCGCTCTTCCAATCATGCCGACGGATCGCCCCGAGGTGTCGAAACGATGCAGACTTAGCGACTGCCGGTCGGCGACGACGAGGGAGCCATTCTTAAAACGAGTCACCCCAACGACTCGACCGAGTATGCCGGCGTCGGCTCCGTTCGGCGTACCCGTCACCTGAATGGGTTGATCCGACAGCTTCCAGTCGACCTGGCCAGCCACGAGGGAAAGGGCCGCCAGAAACGTAATTGGCAAACTCATGAAGTGCTCCTGATGATGAGCCCCGGGGTGTAGATCACGCGGCCATAATACGGGTTCCGATCCTCCTGGGCCGAGGGGGTGAGGGTGTGACGAAGCTGTCGGCCTCGAAGAAGGCTGCGTCCCCCCGGTTCCCCGGGATGTCACATATGGCCAGCGTGTATTCGGTGTTTGTGCTCCTCTCCATCTGCTCGTGGTTCATAAATCATGTGCGAAAGAAGGATGAGAATACCATCCTTGTTGCGGCCGAACCGTTGAACCTCATAGGCTCCCGGGGTAAGAGGGTTGTCGAACGTATAAATCAGCCACCAGCCAGGGGAATCGCTGAAAGTATCGGTTATCTCCGTCAGACTGTTCAAGCCTTGGTTCCATAGACGCTCAGTGATTACTCTTGTGGAGTGATCTGAGGTGGTTACCGTGAGCTCCGTAACCGCTACCTCCTCGGGGTTGAGGCCCAGGTAGTCGACTGCATGGCTATGTCGTTCCACGCTTTCCTGGCTCGGATGCTCTCCTGGTTCAAGGTCAAAGTAGTCATCCGGATGCAGCTCGCACTGCTCCCAGTCTGATTGACCATTTCGCAAATACCTGATTGTGATGACCATAGTCTATCGTCCTCCGAGGTTGCGCCCCCCGAATGCCTTCATGATTGTTCGAAACACCTTCTTCGTTATCTCCCCAGTAGACCTCAGCCGTCTTAACTCATCTGGAGTGCGGGCAAGAAGATCATCTACATCGACCCCTCGAAAATTCTGATTTCTCCTCAAGTCGCGAAGTTGGCCAGTTCCCCGGAGCTGCCTCTCGGATAGAACTACTCCCATCAATACTGATGGGCCCGTCATTTCCACCACGTCGGCCCCCTCGCTTTGAGAAGACAACGTTGCTCAGTAGCTGTCCCAGCGCCTTTCCCGCAGCAGCGCCCACTGCCGTTCCGGTGGCCGTCGTTGCAACCGCTGCGGGCGTCGCCAGCCCCCCTGTACCCGCGATCTCGAGTAAACCAACGCCACCGCCGCCGATGAACCCGAGCGTCCCGCCGAGTACGGTGAAGGCACCTTCGAAGGCGAGGCAGACGAGA
>JAJCZW010000003.1 GCA_029262155.1 Gemmatimonadota bacterium | reverse complement strand
TCAGGTCTGCCTGACCGTCTGGGAACGCGTGGTCATGCCCCAAGTCTGGGTGCTCCTCGGACTCCGGTACCACCCATGGCTGGTGAACCGTGCTCGCCAACCCCGTGACACGATCGCCAACGGTCAGTGTCTGCTCCTCACTCGTACTGTCTATGAGCGTGTGGGGACCCACGCCATCGTGCAGGGCGAGGTGGCTGAAGATCTGGCCCTGGCGCAACGCCTGCTTACTGCTGGGCACCCCGTCCGACTGCTCTATCCCAATGGCCTGATCAGCACCCGGATGTACCAAACTCTCAAAGGGCTCATCGAGGGATGGTCGAAGAACCTTTTCTTGGGAACCCAGACCAGCTTCCCCGACAGCGTCTTGTTCCGCGCCATCGTTCCGTTCCTGCTTCCTCTCCCGGTCCTCTTTTGGCTTACCCCCCCGGTCCTGGTAGCCTTCATTGGCGATCCATGGACGTGGATCGCCCTCGCCTCGTCGCTTCTGTTTTGGATCGGAATCACCGTATCGATGCGGATTCCTCCTATTTACGGATTGGCGTATCCGCTCGGCGCCGTAATGTTACTCGGTATTCTGTTGCGGTCGACCATTCGCGGGAATCGACGTGTGGTGTGGCGAGGTCGGTCCTATGGTCAGGCGATGACGACGGGCAAGATCTCGGAGACGGGTGGATGATCATGGAATCGTTGATTTGGCTGGTCACCATCGTCGCGGCAAACATCCTCCTACGCCCGTTTATCTCGCGACTACCTGTTCCCCGATGGTTGGAACGCCTCCGATCCACCCGACGAAGTCGTGTTCTCTTCTTGGTTTGGGGTTCGGTCATCGCCCTGCTCGCGGCACTCTGGTTCCTGGGCGACCAACCCGCTCCGGCCCGTTGGCTCCTACCACTCGTGTGGGTCGGGATACCGCTTCTCGGAATCCGGCTTACCGCCTTCCTCTTCCGACGCTAAGTTCGATGAATGGAGCCGAGCGCGTTTGGCATTTGGTGGAGCAAGGTACACAAGCGGACGCGGGCGGTTGTGACGCTGATCCCCGGTGATCACTTGGGATGGAGTGCCTCTCCCGACGGTTTCTCTATCGGGGGTCTGGTCCGGCACCTGGCGACCTGCGAGCGATACCTGTTCGTCGAGACCGCCCTGACAAACCGCTCAACCTATTCTGGCCACGGGGCGAAACTCGCGCATGGGAAAAAGGCGATCATCGCCTTGTATGACCGGCTCCATCAGGAGTCAGTTGCCTGTCTCGAGCCACTTACGACTACGCGATTTCAGGAACGCTGTACAACTCCCGCCGGTGCCGAGGTACGAATCGGCGTCTGGCTTCAGCTCATGCTGGAGCATGAGATCCACCATCGAGGGCAACTTTATCTGATGCTTCGGATGCTCGATATTGACACCCCACCTTTGTATGGACTAACCGAAGAACAGGTCCAGGAGCGCGCATGGCCCGTCCAATCCGATTGACCGACGATGAGATCGCAGAGCGCCTCAGTGCCCATCCTCATTGGACCTACGAGGACGACGGGCTCACGCGAAACCTGACATTCGAAAGCTTTGTGGATGCCTTTGGGTTCATGACCTCGGTCGCACTCATGGCGGAAAAGCTCGACCACCATCCCGAGTGGAGCAATGTCTACAACCGGGTTACGATCCGGCTCGCCACCCACGATGCCGGCGGTGTCACCGCGCTCGACTTCACGCTCGCAGCCCATGTCGACCGCATGGCACCGTAGCGGGGATTCAGAAGAATTGCGTTCGGGACCGGTTCGCATCCAAAGGGTGATTACGGTGTGACCTCGCGTGGCTAACGTAGAGCGACTCCTGTTCGAGGTCGCCCCGACTGGTCACTGCAACCTTACTCTCCCACATCAAAGCTCTCCCCGACCTCACGCAACTAGTGAAATGCCTGGGCTATGCCGCCACCTGGCAATCCCTCCCACGAGACTACTGGGGATCCATCTTCGGGGGAGACCGCCAAAGTGCGCTCATCTCAGAAGGAGACCGGGCACCATGGTGGGTTGGCATCGAGTCCGACCAACCTGACCGCGAGGCTGTCAGGGCCCACTCCCATCTCCGACGTCTCGGCAGGTCATGCATCGTCGCTGCCCTCGATGGTGCAAACCGACGCGTTGTTCTCGCGACGGGCCTTACCGATTGCCAGACCCGATCGTTTTCACTCCTCCACCCTACACCGAACGATCTTGCCGCTCTAGACCGATGTGCCCACCATGACGGCACTCTCCCGGCGCAACTGGAGCGTCTTCGACAAGCACTCGCTGCGGACGACATCGGAGACCTGTTTTTCACGGTCTTCCGAGCAACGCTCATCGCGATGGAGCAGTCGCTCCCCACGGACGTTCCACCCGAGGCCCGTCACGAGATCGCCCTCCTGCAACTGACACGGGTTCTGTTCCTCCAATTCGTCCAGGCTCGAGGTTGGCTCATGGATGAACCCACCTATCTCATCGATCGTGTGGACCAATGCCTTCAACGAAAGGGGAGTGTGCAACGGGATTTTCTCCATCCCCTCTTCTTTGGGACCCTGAATCTTCCACCCTCCAAGCGTCGGGGGCGTGCCCGCACACTCGGCGCGTTACCGTTCCTGAATGGAGGTCTGTTCGAGCGACACACCATTGAACGCCAATACCGGGTGACGCTTCCGAACGCCATGTGGCGGTCCGCATTTGACGACCTGTTTCAACGGTTCCAGTTCACTCCTCTTCGCCAGGGCAGCGGTATCGACCCGGAAATGCTTGGCCGCGTGTTTGAGGGAGTGATGGAGGCGGAGGGACGACGTGCCTCGGGGACCTACTACACCCCACCTGCGCTGGTCGAATTGATTCTGCAGGAGACACTTACCGCGTGGATCGCGTCGCGGTCGGACCAGACAGTGGGTTCCGCTCGCCATCTTCTGGAACATCCCGATCGTCACACGCTCGCCTTGCTCCGCGAGATCACCATCCTGGACCCCGCGGTCGGGTCAGGAGCGTTTCTCGTAGTGGCCCTTCGGTTTCTTGCCGGATTCCCCCGGGGTAACCTCTCGTTAGCCGCACGTCGGCGTCAGGTGCTTGCCTCCAATCTCTATGGTGTCGACCGGCATCCTAGCGCCGTTCGCCTGACGGAACTTCGCCTCTGGCTCGAACTCCTCACCTCGGATTCCAACCCACACGCCGAGGGCCTCCTTCCGCTCCCGAACCTGGACGGCACGGTCAGACAGGGTGATAGCCTGGTCGATCAGATCCCCCGCATCCCCTCGACACCATCGGTCACCTATCGTCATCTGGCCAAGGCAAGACACGCACTCCTCACCGCCCACGGCCCACGCAAACGAGCTGCCGTGCGGTCGCTCCGCCGGGCCGAACTCGCGGTAGGGGCCACGGCACTTCGAACGGCCGAGGCGGTGTTGCAATACCAAATCAACGATCTCCGATCGGCCCTCCAGTCCCCAGACCTCTTTGGCCGAGTCCGATCCACCACCGCCCAGAGAAGACAACTTCGTACCATCCAGGCAGAACACGACCGCTGCCGAACCTTGCGTCGACAACTCGCGGAGGCAGATGTCATCCCCTGGTTTCAGTATCCGGTTCAGTTCGGCGATATCATGATAGAGCGAGGCGGATTTGATCTTGTCATCGGGAACCCACCATGGGTGAGAGCGGAGACTCTTCCTCCCGAGACACGCCGGTACCTTGCAGGGCACTATCGATGGTGGCAATCTCCCAGCTCAGGCACCCCTGGGTATCGGCATCAACCTGATGTCGCGATCGCGTTCCTTGAGCGTGCGTTCCATCTTGCTGCACCTGGGGGCGCGGTCGGGTTTCTCCTCCCAGCGAAGCTCCTCACCACGGGGTACGCTACACGCTGCCGCGAAGCCCTGGCGCATAGGGCCACGGTCCACCTGGCGGTGGATTTGAGTTTGGATCCACGAGCACAGTTCGACGCCGCAACCTACCCCCTCGCCCTTGTCCTTCTTCGTCGTGAGCCATCCGATACGCATCGGGTCCAGGCAGACCTCCAGGGTGAAAACTGCGTCTCGCAGGTCGACCTACGTGGCGGCGGGCCTTGGATCCTGATTCCTGATCGACCCCGAGATGTGATCGCACGGATCACGGCTGCCTGTCGCACGATCGCCGATGACTATACCTGTCACTTGGGTGTGAAGACGGGACTCAATCGAGTCTTTCTTCAACCACCGGAACGACTGGAGCACTCGGTCATTCGATGGGCTTTGCGGGGTCGGGATGTAGAACCGTTTCAGGTTCACCACCGACTGCGGATGCTCTGGCCCTACGACCGAAAAGGGCACCTACTGACCTCGTTGCCCCCCGAGGCAGCCAACTACTGTGAACATCAGGCCAAGGCACTCACCCGTCGGAGTGACTATCGCACAGGACCGGCGTGGCAACTGTTCCGGACGTCTCCTTTGCAAAACGAAGCGTGTGTCCTCTGGCCCGATATTGCGATCACCCTGTCGGCGGCTATCCTGAAACATCCCGGCGCGCAGGCCGTTCCACTCAACACCTGTTACTTGATTCCCGCCTCGGTCGCGACCGCTCACCTCCTCGCGGCATGGTTCAACTCCACCTGGATTCGTACCCTTGCCTGGCTCCGCGCCGATCGGGCTGCGTCAGGGTACCGGCGGTACTCCGCCCGCACGGTCTTGTCTCTCCCGGCCCCACCCCCCAGTTCTCTCACGAGTCCACTGAGCCGCACCAACTGGCGAGATCGTCCTCAGAACGACCTCGACGAATGCTGCGCGGCCCTCCTCAAACTTTCGCCGCGGGAGTGCGATGCGCTTAGACAGGTTGCGCCACCCCATACCAGCCCTCGTCGCTGAATCACTCATTCCTCTTGAGGATTCAGTACAACTGCTCCTTCACGCCGGACCACCGCGCCCAGCGGCGAGCGTTGTGGCCGCAATCGTCGACCTCCTCGCATTCCCGTGCGCGTCGGTTGACCCACCTCCCTGGCTTCTTCCGCACCAAATTCACCCCTACCGACGGGCGCTCGCCTCAGTCAATCGGTTCGGGGGTGCGATGCTTGCTCTTCCAGTTGGTAGCGGAAAGACCTTTGTTGCCCTCGCCGTCGCTGGTCATCAGCACGCGTCACCTGTGCCGGTCATCGCCCCGGCCGCACTCCGGGCGCAATGGTTCCGCGCCTCCGACCGTACCAAGGTCCCAATTCACTTTACGACTCTGGAGTCGTGGAGTAGCGGGGTGCGCACACTCCCGGACCACCCCTGCGTCTTGGTGGACGAGGCCCATCGTTTGCGAAACGCCCACACCAAACGATACCGCCATCTCGCGGCGATACTTCGGCATCGCAACGGCGTGTTCCTCAGCGCGACTCCGATCGTGAACCGTCTCGTCGACCTCGGCCGAGTACTTCATCTGACGGTTCGACGTGATGCCTTGGCCCTGGCAGGATTCCCCGATCTCCTCGAGGACAACACGGCGGCCGTCATCGACGGTCTCGGCGCACTTGTCATCACCGCCCCTCCGGTGAGCGGACCAGTGCCCCACCATCGCATCATCCAATGGTCTCTCGACGCCAGATGGGAACAAGATCTTCTTTCGGCTATCGGGAGGCTGCGACTTTCGCCCTCCACTACCGCTAGAGAGATTCTTCGCTTTACTCTCCTCACCGCACTGGCATCAAGCCCTGCAGCGGCCCATGCGTCCCTCCGTCGGTATCGTTCCCTCCTCCTGCATGCCGCCGATGCCAAGCGCGCCGGTATTGGGGTGACCCGTCGATCGTTCCGCCGGGTGGTCGGGGCAGATCCGGATCAACTACTCCTTTGGGAGATACTCGACGCCACGGGGCCAATCAGCGTCGCGTTGGAGGACATCGACCCAGTGACCACGATGCTCCGCGTGGTGCAGGAGGACACGGAGGACCCCAAGCTGTCCCTTACACGGCGGTTGCTTGCGGACAACGAGCCCACCCTTGTATTCACAACCCGGCGGGAGAGTGTGGACTACCTCCGGCGCCATCTGCCTGGCCCGATCGCTTGGTGTGCAGGGGCACGAGCCGGTGTTGGCCCTATGCGATGGGAGCGCGAATCGGTCTTTCGTTGCTTTGGCCAAGACGAACCGTCACGCTATCCCGGCCCGTTGCCACGTATCCTCGTGGCGACGGATATCGCTGCCGAGGGACTCGACCTCCAACGTGCATCGCGGGTGATACACTACGACCTACCCTGGACACCGGTTCGACTCACCCAACGTAGTGGGCGGATTTGTCGGCTAGGGTCAACCCATACGAATGTCGATATCATCGAACTCCACCCGCCGCCGTCTCTCGAGTCTCAGCTTGGACAGGTTGCCATGCTCGAACGGAAACGGGCCCTCCCCCCACATCGCGGGGTCGACCCTTCGATTGAAGCTCCGTGGTACTGGCGCCATCGGGTGCACCAACGATGGAAAAATCAGACGAGCACATCTGGAATCGCCTGGATACCAACCGGAACACCAGCAGTGCTCGCGGGAGTCGTCATCGGTCTGGGTGGTAGGGAAGCCCGCCGCGT
>JAJCZW010000002.1 GCA_029262155.1 Gemmatimonadota bacterium | reverse complement strand
AGGTCTTCGGGGCAATGGGTCGCATCAGTCGAGATATGGTCGTGCAAGACGCCGTGGTCCCCCGCTCCGCTCTCCCCGACATCCTCGATCAGATCAGCGCCATCGCCGAGGCACACCAACTGACCATCGTCAATGTCTTTCATGCTGGAGACGGAAACCTCCATCCCAACATCTGTTACGACAGACGAAACCCCGGCGAAGAGGCGCGGGTACGTGAGGCCAGTCGCACGATCATGCGCATCTGTCTCGATGCGGGCGGAACGGTGACCGGGGAGCACGGCGTGGGACTCGACAAGATCGAGTACATGCCCTGGCTCTTTTCCGAAGGGTCGCTGGCCCAGATGCGCGCGGTGCGGCGCGTCTTCGATCCGGACGAGCGGGCAAACCCAGGGAAGGTCGTTCCCATTCACCGCTGCAGGGAATGGCGCCGCGGAGGACTCGAATGACGCCAATCGTGTTCGACACGCTTCGAACGCTTGTAGGAACCGAACGGGTGGAACGCGATGGAACCGGGCGCCCCCGTGTTTCCCCAACATCAGCCGCAGCCATCGCCCAGATCTGCCAAGTATGTAAGGAACAGGGGTGGCGCATGCGGGTGGTTGGAAACGGCTCGTGGCAACCTGACGACGCTCCCGCCGACCTCACACTTACCACCGCAGCTATGTCTGGTTGCACCAGACTCTCTCCACCAGACCTCACCGCGACTGTCGAGTCGGGGATCCCATTCGATGTCCTGCAGCGCGACCTCACCCTGGCAGGCGCTTGGATTCCACTCGATCCTCCGGGGCACCCACACCGTACGATCGGATCAATCTTGGCCACCGCGACCCATGGCCCGCTTACCCACCATTCCATCCGACACACGGTGCTCGGCTGTACCGTGGTGACCGGGGATGGTCGGATCGTGAAAGCTGGTGGGGCGGTCGTCAAGAATGTAGCCGGATACGACCTCACCAAGCTGCAGATTGGGGGCTTTGGAGGATTCGGTATCATCGTCGAGGTGCATCTTCGGCTCGCAGCAACCCCTCGTGCAGATTCGACGTTCGTACTCCACGGAAGTCGAGACTCACTCCTGGCTGCCGGACAGGCCATCCTCGCCGCCGAGATCGATCTGGCCGCGATTGAACTCTGTTCTCCGGGAGTCGGAACCCAGAATGATTGGGCCTTGGCCCTCCGCCTGATGGGTAGTATCCCAGCGGTCGAGGCCGAATCCAAAACCCTTCGTGCCGTGGCGGGCCCGAACTGCATTGCACTCAGCGAACCAGATGCCGCGCAGTGTTGGGCGGCGGTTGCCCGCGGCCCAATCGGTCAGCCGACCTGTTTTCGACTTGGGACACTTCTACCGGGTATCCCCCCTTCCCTCACACTACTCACCGACCATGTCGGAGATGGTGTCCTCACTGTGGGGCTTGGGTCAGGTCTCATTCGCTGGGCGGGAGATGCCACATCCCAATCATTGGGAGCGCTTCGCGGCGCCTTGGCCGAGCGCGAGGTACCGATGACTATTGAACGGGCCCCGTGGGAGGTGCGATGGAGGGTCGGTCATTTCGGTGCATGCCGAGAGGGAGTTGGGCACCTGGTTGAGGCCCTTCGGCAGACCTACGACCCCTGCACCTCACTGATGGTACCGTTGCATGGGGACGACTCTTCGTGAGACTTACCTCGCTCGATCCGTGTGTCCACTGCGGCTTCTGTCTCCCGGCATGCCCAACCTACCTCCTCACCGGTGACGAAAGCGAAAGCCCGCGCGGCCGAATCGTCTTGATGCAAGGCCTGGAAGAGGAAACCCTAACCTACGCTGACTCTACCGTCAGACACCACCTCGACACCTGCCTGGCTTGTGTCGGATGTGAGCCGGCTTGTCCCTCCGGCGTTCAGTACGGTGTCGCGATCTCTCAGGTCAGGACTGAACTCGCTCACCGCAACGGGATCAATCGGTGGACCCGTCTCGCTCTCGCAGTCTTGGGAAGAGATGGACTCCGACGACCATTCCTGGCACTCGCCAGAGCCTTCCGGGGCCTCCCTCTCGTTCCGGGGCCACCCATCCTCCGCCGCCTGCAGGCCCAACTCCGGGCCACACGATCGACCCACCAACGCCGCCAGAGGGACCTCGTACCTCCTGGGTCGCGTGGGCGCGTCGGCCTCCTGCACGGTTGCGTGATGGAAGGGCTCTTCGATCATATCCATGCGGCTACGCGACGGGTTCTTCTCGTGAACGGGTTTGAGGTACACGACCTCCAGACCGGATGCTGCGGTGCGCTGCATGAGCATGCCGGTGATCACGAAGGTGCATGCCAGCGCGCCGCGCACCAGGCAAGAGAGATCCAGAAAGACCAGCTCGATGCCATTGTCGTGAACAGCGCAGGCTGTGGAGCAATGCTCAAGTCGTATCGCGATCTCCTCGGTGATCCTTCAGGCAAGAACATTGCCGAGAGAACCCACGACGTCGCCGAGCTCCTCGCCAAGGCCGGCCCCGTTCAGGGCGCCCCGCTCGCACGGCGCATTGCCTACGACCCTCCCTGCCACCTCCAACACGCCCAGGGGGTCCACGAGGCCGTCCTCACAGTTCTCTCAGCAATTCCTGGCCTCGCCGTCGAACAACTTCCTGGCGCAGACCAGTGCTGTGGTGGCGCCGGACTCTATGGGGTCGTGCATCCCGAAAAATCCTCGGCCATCCTTGCCCGCAAGATCGCCGAGTTCCAGAGGGCTGATCCACCAATCGAAGCGGTAGTGACCGGAAATCCCGGATGTATCATGCAGATCGGGGGAGGAATACTGCTCGCAGGAATGCCACTCCAGGTCCGTCACCCGGTGGAGCTCTTGGACGAGAGCTATGCTCAGGCCGGCTTCTATCAGTCGCACTAGAAACAGATACCCGATTTCACTCGATGAGAAGTTACTTTCCGGGATGGCGCATCCAGTCAGCATGTCAGTGAATCAACTCGCCCAGATCACGACAGGGGCTGTCATCGTCCCCACGACGCTGGCCACCCTTCGGGTCGAGGGGCCCGGTGCGGTAACCTGCCTTCAAGGCATCCTGACCAACGACGTCGAACACCCAGGGACGGGCCACCTGGGGTATGGTGCGATGCTAACGCCCAAGGGGATGATCGTCGCCGATATGTGGACTCTTCGGGACGACGCCGGCTTCACGCTCCTCCTGGAATCGTCGTGCCGTGACGACGCCCTCACTCTCTTTCACAAACAGCTCCCTCCACGGTTGGCCACCATCACCGATCGCACGGCCGATCGGTGTTCTGTGATGCTTTTGGGTCAGGACTCTCTCCGGCTTCTTGCTGGCATCCTCGACTGTCCCTTGCCCGAACCGGGTCAGATTCGCGCGCTCAAGGAGATCGACGGGTCCGTTGCCGTCCCGGAACCTGGTGCCCCCTGGAAAGCAGGCGTTGTGTTGCCCCGCGAGTTGTCCGACCGCCTGGTAGTCCAGTTCTGTGACGGCGGAGGGGAACGAGGATCCGAAGACGCCCGGACTGCCGCACGCGTGTTAGCAGGTTGGGCCCGACACCAGATCGAGATCGACCAGAAGACGCTTCCGCAGGAGGTACGTTTCGACGAGATCGGCGGCGTCAGTTACGCCAAGGGATGCTATGTTGGCCAAGAAACCGTTGCCCGAGTCCACTTTCGCGGACATCCCAATCGTTTTCTGCGGGGCCTCATCTGGACCGCACAGCTCGATGGAATAGAGGACGAGGTGCATCACGAAGGGAAACCAGTTGGGAAGTTAGGCTCCGTGCTCCAACTCCCCAACCGTGCCCTCGGCATCGGGCTGGTTCGGAAGGAGATTAGACCCGGGATGGCGGTGCGGATAGGACCAATCCCGGCACGAGTGGTTGCCCTGCCATTCAAAGACGAAGACGTTTCAGGAGTGCCCTCACAGAGGGAACCCTGAGCCGATCACCTTCAAAGCGACACCTCACCAACGGTGAGGAGCCGGTTCCAGCGGTTTAGTGGGAGACGGTGTCTCCAGCCATGCTATCGGGCGATATCGCGGCAGTATCTACTGCGGCCGCGGAATCTGCTGGAGCAGCGACCGCAGCCGCCGGATCGGCGGTGGTGGCCTCATCGTCCATGTCGGCTTCCCCACCACAGGCAGTCACCAAGAGAATCGCAGCAATAGCGAGCATTCGGGACATACGGGCTCCTCGATGAAGCGTTTGGGACTGGGTTTGGAGACAGGTGCAGAAGCTATCGTCCCCATAGGGTCTGTCAAGATCCTGACGATCCTGGTCTTTGCCGGTATTTCACCCAGCCCCCCCACTATCCCCACCCCACAATCGATTGGCCCGATCAACGACGACTTGGGCCGCACCATCTTCCGTGAGTGCCTGGGTATTCAGCACCATGTGGTAGTTGGTCGGGTCGGCCCAATCGCGTTGGTAGTAGACCTGCAGATAGCGCTGCCGAGCAGCGTCAGTCCGACGAATGAGCGCTTCCGCTTCATCAGGGGACGCCTGCTTCCGTTCGACCAGAACAGCCACCCGCGCGCTCAGCGGAGCGACCACTCGGACATGGAGCGCGTCGGTTCGGGTCGCCAGGACGGCCGGCGCCGCACGACCCACCATCACCACGCGACCGCCTTCCGCGAACTCCGCGACCACCGCTTGGGTGAGCCGGACGAGATCGGCCTCTTCTACCTCCGGGAGGTGGGTTCGATCAGGGGGGACAAACTCACCCGTCGCGTTCGCCAGTGAACGCACCAACCGCTCCAAGAACCCGGGAGCGCGTTCCTCTTGTTCCGCGACTTCCGCAGGGCTCAGGTTGGCTCGGCGTGCCACCTCGTCGACACACTCATTGTCCACGACACGCCACCCGAGTTGATCGGCCACCCGACGCGCAACCCGGGCCCCTCCAGCCCCCATTTGACGGGAAACGGTTATCAGCATCAATCCTCCACCGTCCCAGCGAGAAGTTTTGCCACAGGGCTCACCAGCGTCCGAGGACGCTGCCACCAAAGGACCCCAGCGATCAGCGAGGTGAGGGCGCCACCCATCCCTATGGCTATTCCAACTCCCACGCGATCGGCAAGCCATCCCATGCCCAACGCACCCACCGGAGCGAGGCCAACCACGATCGTAGCATACACCCCAATGATGCGGCTCCGCAGAGCGTCAGGAGCCTCATGCTGTAACATAGTGTTTGTTGCAATGGCCGCTACCGCCCCCATTGCTCCGGAACCAGCCAACAACGCCACCGCTAATGCATACCCTGGGAACGCTACGAGCACCAGATGGAGCACGCCAATGACGATGGCGCTGGCGATGGCGATATTCCCACGGCGAACCCGATGGCCCAGGCTCGCGATCAACGCCGCTCCGAGAGCCGCTCCCAATCCAATCGCGGTCATGAGTCCCCCATATCCCTTCGCTCCGGTTTGAAACACCTCTCGCGCAAGGACCGGAATCATCGCCGTGATGGAATAGGCAAAGAGCGTGGTCGAGAGAGCGAGGCTCAGTAGGGTCTTGGGCCAGGGGGTGGTCTGTACATAGCGATGGACATCCCATAGTGTAGGACGCTGGTGGGGCGAACGATCCGTCACGCTCTCCGGAGTCATGCGGACCAGACCGCTGATCACGGCCCCAAAGCTCACCGTGTTGATGAAGAAACAGATGGCGGCGCCGAATGTGGCAACCAACACGCCAGCAATGGCCGGCCCAAGCACGCGGGAAATGCTGAACCCCATAGAATTGAGGGCGATGCCATGCATCAGATCCTTCCTCCCGACCAGATCGAGAAGAAAGGACTGGCGGATGGGAATCTCGAACGCACTGAAGGTGCCGTGCGCAAAGGCAAGCACGACGATCCAGGTGAAGGAGAGGTGCCCCGTAACCGTCAGGATGGCGAGGGTCAGTGCGTCCCCAGCCATCAAGCTCTGCAGGAGGATCAGGGCCCGACGCTTGTCGAGCTGATCGGCGATGCCGCCACCGTACAGCGTGAAGAGAAGGATCGGAAGGGTACTGGCAGCGGCAGCCACCCCCACGGAGAAGGCCGAACCCGTCAGTTCCAGAACGACCCAACCTAGCGCCACCTGCTGAATCCACATCCCAACTAAGGAGAGAAACTGCCCGCTGAGGAAGAGCCGGAAATTCCGATGGCGGAGGGCTACGAACGGCGAGTGGGAGCGAGACACGGCCTGGAAGATAGTGGGAAACCATCGCGCCAACCCGCCCTAGGGAAACAGGAAGGGGTGGTTGCGCGTAGGAGTGCAGAGGTCGTCGAATCGGAGACGATCGGTGCCTTCCCCTTCAACCTGGGCTCTCCCATGCGAACACACACCTCCCTGCTGTCCACCGTGGCACTCTTGCTCGTAGTGGGATGCGGCGCGCCCCGCCCCTCCGGCCCGGAGTCAATCCTCACCGAGGACATCCATCAGCATCTGTCGGTCATCGCCGCCGACTCAATGATGGGTCGCTACACGCCGAGCCCTGAGTTGGACCTGACCGCAGCCTACGTCGCCGACCAATTCAAGAGGGTGGGCCTCAAGCCGGGAGGAGAGAACGGAACCTGGTTTCAGCGCTACCCCCTAACCTCTTCCACACTGAACCCCGAGACGTCCGCGGTCACGATGGTCATCGGAGACAGCTCAGTGCGAATTGGGCTCACCGGTGACGCGTTCAATCGCTTTGGGATCCCTGGTGAACCGGTGAGCGGGCCCCTGCTCCTCGTTGGAGGGCAGGTGACGGCCAGCACGGTCGCGACGATTGATGCAGCGGGGAGAATTGTGCTCCTCGTGGTCGATAGCACCGCCCCAGCGACCCAGCTGGCGTTTCGCCTCCTCGGTCGTGGCGCCAACGGTATCCTCATTGCCACGGCACTGTCCGAAGAGGAATTGGAGAGAGGTCATCAACGTCAGGTCCGCCCCCAAGTCGCGGTCGACAACGGAGGCCCACAGAGGAGCGTGAGCCCCATCCTCACGATCAACGAACGGGCCGTCGCCGACCTGCTCAGAGCAGTCCGGGTTGACCTGAGTGTGACCCGAAGCGCGACCCGGCCTGTCCTCCGTGATCTCAAGCAGGTTACAACGACGATCGCACTTGAGAAAACCGTCGGCGAGTCTCTGACGGCTCCCAACACAATCGGGATCTTGGAAGGAAGCGATCCAGTCTTGAAGAATGAGTATCTGGTGTATTCCGCCCACATGGACCATATCGGCATTCGGTCAGGTCAGGCCGACTCAATCTCCAATGGAGCTGATGACGATGCGTCAGGGACAGTTGGTGTCATCGAGTTGGCGGAAGCGTTTGGAAGGCTCCCGGAACCACCCAAGCGCTCGATCATATTCTTGACGGTGAGTGGCGAAGAGCGCGGTCTCTGGGGAAGTGCTTGGTTCGCCGATCATCCGACCGTCCCACTCGATCAGATCGTGGCCAACATCAACATTGATATGATCGGAAGGAATTGGCCCGACTCGATCGTGGCCATCGGCAAGGAACACTCCGATCTCGGTACCACGTTAGCAAATGTCAACGCCGCGCACCCCGACCTCGGAATGACGGCCATCGATGACCGGTGGCCAGAGCAGAACTTCTACGGACGATCCGATCACTTCAACTTCGCCCGGAAGGGGATCCCCATTCTCTTCTTCTTTAATGGGGTTCACGAGGACTACCACCAGGTCACCGATGAGGTCGATAGGATCGACACCGAGAAGATGACGCGCATTATCCGACTTCTCTACTACTTCGGAGAAGAAATCGCCAACGCTCCGGCCCGTCCGGTCTGGAATCCGGAAAGTTATCAGCGGATTGTGGAGGGCAACGGGTCCCGGTAACTTAGCGGACCCGCTTGGCGGAGCCTGCGGGCAAGATACCATCGACTGCGATTCCATTAATCAACGCCAGTTGCTCAAGTGGAATCGAAGAGGGTGTCGACGCCATGAAGCGGTCGAGGGGAGTCTCACGACGGAGACGAACGATTGACACCCGCATCGGTTGTCGATCCAAGACCGCCCGGTCAGTGACCGGAGCGAATGACTGGGCGGTTTCCCGCAGGGAGGCTCCGTGAGTACGAAACCCTGCGGCCGAGCCATAGCCCAGGATACGATAGACTGTCCCGCGATGGACGAGGAAGGTTGCCTCCCCGACCAGCTCCCCTTGATCAGAGGTCGCGCGGAAGCCCGCGGTGATCGCTGACAGTCCACCCACCTGGCCACGACGAGGCGATGAGGCCGTGATGCCATTCGAAGCCGCAAATGCCCGATAGGCGCTATCGACCGAAGTCACACCGGTCTCTATCGATAGCGCAGCCAGGGCATCCTCGCTTGGGCTCCCGGCGACCACCGCCGCCGTCTGATTGGCCGTCTGCCACCCCGTGGGGAAATCGATCTGAAACTGGAGGTCCGGGTGATAGAAACGTGTCCCCTCAAAATAGCCTTGCCGCGGATCGGGCCCGAACACCATACCGTTGACTTGCGCGAGGTAGGTATTGCGATTCCTGACTGCTTGGCTCAAGTCGCGCCCAAGGGCCGCCAGGCGCGCCTCGTTCTTCTCCACGCGGTTCTCTGGATCGGGGTGCGTCGAAAGCCACTGCGGGACCTTCCCACCCCCACCACTACCGGATACCCCCTGTAGGGTGCGAAAGACGTCGCTCATCGCCCGCACGTCGTACCCATCTTGCAAGGAATATCGAAATCCCAGTTGATCCGCCTGATCCTCGGCGTCCCGTCCGTACTTGAGAAATAACACCCCCAGACCCGCACTCGCGAACCCGCCCACATCACGCACGGTGGAAGAGAAAATGGATCCGATCCCCAATCCAACCTGGGCGAGTTGTTGCCGGGAGATAGCCTGCACCGAGTGACGGGCGGTGACATGACCGATTTCATGTCCGATCACTGCCGCGAGCTCCGCTTCGGAGTTCAGATGGGTCAGAATGCCGCGGGTCACGAAGATGAATCCACCGGGGAGCGCAAAGGCATTCACCGCGGGATCATCCACGACCTGGAACGACCACGGGAGGTCCGGCCGTTCCGACGCGCGGGCGAGACGGAGCCCAATGCCCGAGACATACGCTTGGACGGCGGCATCGGGGTACAATCCAATCTGACTCGCTACCTTGGCCGATTCGGTTCGACCGATCTCGATCTCTTGACCTTCACTGATCAGCGAGAACTCGCGTCTCCCGGTCACCGGATTCGTGGCGCAACCAATACCGAGGAGGCCCAGGAACAGCACTACACGGCCGGTCAGGTGGTGTACGATGAAAGTCCATTTGGCCCGAACCATCTCCTGGCCTCCTGCAAGCGGTAGCATTTGAGGATCACTCGGATGGTACACCAATTCTGGGCCTGACACTAGATCGACCCCGCACATTCAAGACCGCAATAGAGCCCAATTCCAACCCAGGGGACCGCGACCTTATCTTCCCGCAATGCATACCGAGAGCACGTCAGGCAGGGACGAATCGATTCATGCAACAACCGCGTCCACTGATGGCCGGGTCGACTTTCTCTTGACCTTGGCCCACGCGCTCCATTCGGCGGGAACGGCATCGCACCGGCTGGAAGAGATCATGGCCCTCGCGGCTGAGCGACTGGGACTCCCGAGTCAATTCTTTTCGACGCCCACATCGTTCTTTGCTTCGTTCGGCCCTCAAGACACGCAACGAACCTACCTCCTGCGCGTCCAGCCAGGCGACACCGACTTAGGACGACTGACACGACTTGAGAAGATTGCCGGCGATGTCCTCGGAGGCCGATGCTCTCCATCCGAAGGGGTCCAGGCGATCGAGGGAGTGCAGAGCGCTACCCCTCCCTACGGACCCCTCGCCACGACGCTCGCCTTTGCGGCCGCTTCCGGAGCCGCAGCTCTCTTCTTGGGAGGGGGTTGGCCGGAGGTCCTCCACGGGACTGGGGTCGGTGGGTTTATCGGGCTTCTCGCCCTGGCCACCAGTTATCGTCCCTCGATTGGGAGGGTGTTTGAACCGGTGGCCGCCTTCGGCGCGGCCCTCGCATTGGGAGCGGCCGGCGTTCTGGTCGGCGGGGTATCGGTGCCGCTCGCAACGCTCGCTGGTCTCATTGTGCTCAGTCCGGGGTATTCGCTAACGACGGCGATGTCAGAACTCAGCACCAGACATCTCTCGTCAGGCACCGCCCGTTTGAGCGGAGCGTTCATGGTATTTCTCGGTATCGGATTCGGCGTCGCCCTGGGGACCCGCTTGGCGGGCACCATCTTTGGCGCTCCTCCGCAGGTCACACCCGTCCCCATGCCTAGTTGGGCGATCTGGGGCGCCATCCTCGTCGCCGCGAGCGCGTTCACCGTCCTGCTTCGGGCCGAGCTACGCGACCTGGGGTGGATTACACTCTCCGGCGTACTCGCCTTTCTTGGTGCCCGGGTTGGCGCATCGGCACTCGGCCCCGAACTCGGGATGTTCCTCGGTGCACTCGGCGTGGGCGTAGGAAGCAATGTGTACAGCCATGTCACCGGTCGCCCGGCATCGGTGCCCCTCGTGCCGGGGGTGTTGATGTTGGTGCCGGGCAGCATCGGGTTCCGGAGCGTCCTCTCCCTTCTCGACCGCGAAGTGGTCTCGGGAGTAGACACCGCCTTTCAGATGGTACTCGTCGCCACTGCACTCGTGGCGGGGCTGCTCGTCGCCAACGTCATCGTGTCAGAACGCCATCTCGATCACAGGCCATAGATCGACAAGCTATTCTTCCCTGAGGGTGATGGCCGGATCGATCGCGGCTGCACGAGTCGCGGGAACCCAGGCGGCGACGAGGGCAGACACAATAACCAACCCGCTCAGACCGACGTATGTCACCGGGTCGGTCGCGGATACCCCGAATAGCAGCGAGGCGAGCACTCGTTGCATCGCAAAGGCCCCGAGAAGGCCCGCGATAAGCCCTGAGAGCACCATGCCCATCCCCTGCCGGAGTACCAATCTGGTCACCACCCTTCGGTGTGCGCCAAGTGCCATGCGGACCCCAATCTCACGCGTTCGCAGTGCCACCGAGTAATTCAGGATACCGTAGATCCCCAGCAGAGCGAGCAGCGATGCCATAACAGAGAACCCGCCGAGCAGCCCAAGGACATAGCGACGACCGGCCACTGTGTCGCCAAGCAGTGACCTAAATTCCTCGATTCCTCCGAGGGCAATCAGCGGGTTGAGCTCCGTCATTGCCTCCTGAAGTGCGGGGAGAATAGCGTTCGTCGGCAGGGCGGAGTTCACGGTGAACGTCATCGATCCAAACCCGACCTGATCGTTTGAGAGGTAGAGCCCCGGGGCTATGCGATCATCGTATCCAGCATAACGGACATCACCGACGACCCCGATCACCGTAAACGCCGTCACATCCCCAATCAGCGAGATACGGCGCCCGAGAGGCGATCGTCCGGGCCAGAACTGACGGGCCGCTTCCTGGCTCACGATGGCAACGGCCGTGTTCTCACCCCGCTGAAACATCCTCCCATCCTGGAGGGGGATGCCAAGGACCCCGAAATACTCCGGAGTGACGTAGGTCAGCACAACCTCGGGGGCCGGCTGGTCACCCGGCAGCTCGTCGTCGACCTGTACTGGGCGGCGAATCTCCGATCCTTCTTTGGAGAGAGGGAGCGCCGATCCTGCTCCGACGGATTCAACACCCGGAACCGTGGCGAGTCGGTCGACAGCGTCGCGAAAGAATTGCACCCGTTGGGCCACGTCGGGGTATTTGTCCCAGACATGGATAGTGAACCCCAGTCGACCCTCGGTCTCGTACCCGAGGTCTTGTTGGAGCAGAGCGACGAAGCTCCGACCGAGTAATCCGGCACCAACGAGCAGCATGACCGCCATCGCAACCTCGAGTGCCACCAACCCATGGCGAAAACGTGCATCACGTCGGCCACCACCACTCGGGGTTGCGCGCAACAAGCTCGATCCGCTGGAGCGCAAGGAGAACACCGCAGGAACAAGTCCGCACGTCATGGCGGTCAGGATGGCTGCCAGTATCCCCGCAGCCACCACCGTAGGATCGAAGCTGATCTCGGTGACCCGCGGAAGATCAGCCGGAGCCCATAAGACCATGGCACGAATCGCCAGATGCGCTATCCCAAATCCGGCGACGGTGGATCCCACTACCAAGAGGAGATTCTCGACCGAGGCTTGTCGGATCAAGCGCGCCCGGCCCGCACCCAGGGCAGCACGGAGAGCAATGTCTCGGCCCTGCTTGGTGGCCCTGGCGATCGCAAGATGAACAACATTGGTAACGGCCACGAGAAGCAACAGAATCACCGCACCAAACAGGACCCAAAGGTCGGTGCGTACATCGCCTAACAATTCATCGACAATCGGCTTCCCCTCGGCGACGATACCGGCGTTGATGCGTGGGTACTCCTCCTGGAGTACCGTCGAAATTCGCGCGAGTTCACCGTTGGCCTGCTCGATCGATACGCCATCTCGGAGCTTGGCAATTCCCCGTAGATAGTTTCGAGGGCGAGCACTCGCGTCGCCCGGCTGGAAGGCCCGCGGGAGCCAGAGGTCCGAGACAGAGGGGTAGCGTAGGGTGGGCGGTAGTACGCCGGCCACCAGAACGGGCTCGCCGTCCAGGGTAAGAGAACGTCCTACAATCAACGAGTCACCCCCAAACTGGCGAAGCCAAGTGGCGTAACTCACCATGACGACAGGTTCAGCCCCCGGAAGGAAATATTCGGGTCGGAGGCCCGGGCCCAACACCGGCCGAAGACCGAGGGTCTCCATCCATTCCTCGCTCACCAACCATGCCTGGAGTGAAACTGGCGGACCATCTCCGAAAAGATCGACACTAAACGGCTCCGCGACCGCCATCGCGGAGAAGAGCGTCGAACGGTCATGCCAGTCCCTGAGGTTTGCGGCAGAAACGAACTCTCGCGACCCCCTTCTGGTGTCAACCTGGGAGAGGGTAACGATACGGTCCTGGTCGGGATACGGCAGCGGGCGGAGCAGGATGCCATGGACTACGCTGAAGACCGCTACGGTAATCCCAAGCCCGAGCGCCAACGTGATGCCACTGGTGACCGTGTAACCCGGGCTCCGCCACAGGCTCCGAATCGCGTAGCCCAAGTCCCGAACAACGTCTTCCGACGTATCCCGCCATCGACGGCGGCGCTCGTGACGTTGATCCTCTCCGCGGCAATACCTGCGTGCGGCATCGATATCGCCGAACTCCTCCTGGGCCTGCCGCAACGCAGACTCCGGACTGGCCCCATTCGCGACAAGCTCCTCGGTTCGGAGCTCGAGGTGGAGACGAAACTCCTCCTCGATTTCTCCCTCTATCATTCTCCGAGATCGCCAAGGGAACTGAAAACCACTCATCCTTCACCTCCCCCACAGGGCGTCGCGGATAACAGACTCCCCACAGCGGCAGCATAGGCGTGCCATTGGGATAATTCCTCGGTGAGGCGACGACGGCCCTTATCCGTCAGTTGGTAGAACCGCGCTCGACGATTCTGATCAGACAGTCCCCATTCGGATGTGACGACCTCTTGGCGTTCGAGCCGATGAAGCGCTTGGTACAGAGCAGCATCCTCAAGGCCTAACCTCCCGTTGGTCTCCTGACGAATCCACTGGGAAACGCCATATCCGTGACGCGGCCCCCAGGAGAGGGTTTTGAGGAGGAGGAGATCAACGGTGCCAGGGAGAATGTCGAGAGAGACGGTGGAATCCATCGAGAACTCACCTCAATAAGTGTTCCCCTCACTTAATGAGGTATAAAAGGTTTTGTCAAGACAAACGACCCATTGTTCCCAGTCGCCGAGTCTGGATCAAACCTATAACCGATTGAACGTAATCAACTTAAGGATGGAATCCAGTCAAAACGTGCATGCCCTGGCCCACCGCGACGATCTTGCCATTCCGTCCGCTGATCCCGAGCAGGAAGGTCACCGGGATCCGAAACTGTTCGGACCACCGGCTACCGTCGTAGCGCAAGACGACTCCATCCTCCCCAACGGCATAGACATCGATTGGGCCGGTACCCCAGACGGCACGGAGGTCCGAGGTGACCGGACTCGCCATCGTGTACCACCGTTGACCGTCGAAGCGCAGGATCACTCCACCATCTCCGACGGCAAACAGATCGTCGACTCCACTCCCCCAAATCCCCCGGATCGTACTCCGGACAGGGCTCGGCATGACACGCCAGGAGCTGCCATCGAATATAAGGATGGCCCCGCCATCGCCCACGGCATACACCTTCGACTGGTCCAATCCGAAAACGTGGCGGAGGAAAACATCTGTAGGAGACGAAGCAGAAGTCCAGGCGCCCCCCTCCCCCGCACTTCGGTGAAGAATTCTTCCCCCCTGTCCCACGACGACAGCATCGCCGGTGGGAGCCATCCACACACTCCGCCAAAGGATGGGAAGAGATGGAGCACCGGAAGACAGGACCACGGGTGACCACACTGCTCCGTCGTAATGCAGAATAGTGCTTGAGTCGCCGACCGCGATGAGATCCTGATCGGAATTTCCCGCGAGCCCAAAGATGGCGTTAGGAGTCGGCACCATGATCCGGGGCCACGCCGGTCCCTCTTGCCGGAGTACCGTCCCAGCCAGGCCTGCGACCCACACCGACCCCTCCCGGGTCAAGGTCAGGGCAAACAGATCGTCTCCAGCGGCTTCCGCAATCCAACTCCCGGTTGCCCGGGCCAGGATCGTTCCGCTCCACCCCGCGACTCGGAAGCGGTCCGGCCCTTCGACGCTCACGGCCCGCAGGTTATCGGATGACACCGGTTGTGGCACCAGAGTCCAATTTTGCCCGGTTCGCCGAATGACGACGCCGCGGTTGCCAACCGCCGTCACCGTACCAGACCCTCGGCCGTCGATCCCAAAGAGGTTCGATGTCGTCGGACTCATTTCGGATCGCCAGGTGGTGCCGTCAAAGAGGAGAATCGTTCCACTCAGCCCGACCGCATACACTTCGTTTGCACTCACACCATGGACACCAAAGAGCACTCCGGCAGTTGGGCTTGGGACCACGGCCCATCGTTGTCCATCGAACTGTAGGATCCGTCCGTCCTGGCCAACGGCATGCAGATCGTCTTCACTACTACCCCATATGCTCCAGAGCTCGTGGGGCCCCGAAGGGAGTTCCATCGCGGCCCAGGTCTGTCCATCGTACCGGAGAACGACGTTCACCCCGACCGCCCAGATTGCATCGGCAGCCATCCCCCAGATGCCGAGGAACGTCGTCGGCACGGGGCTGGGGACCGGATCCCAGTGCGTCCCATCGAAATGGAGAATCGTGCCCCCGGTGCCCACGGCCCAGATGTCGTCGTCGTTTGCACCCCAGACCCCGGTCAGAAGTTCAGTGGATGGTGATTGCCTGACCTGCCACGCACCACTCTCCCGTTCGAGAATCGATCCGTCACTACCCACGGCCACGGTGCGGTTGGTTCCGGCCCAGAGTCCCAGCAGGCTGGATCGGTTGATGCTCTCCAAATCGAGACCCCATCCGCTGGCCGGAGGGACGATCGGGAGGATAGACAGGTGGGATACGACGGTGTGTCCAAAAGCTTCCACGACGATCTGGGCCTCGCCGGGACGCACGCCGAGCACGGTACCACTCTCCGAGACCGTGGCCAAGGAAGGGTCCTGGCTGCGGAACCGAGCCCCGGTTCCGGCCAATTCCCCACCCACAGCCGTCAGGCCTCGTACCGTTAGGGTGACCTCTCCTCCCTCGGCGATCCAGGCCCGAGCCGGGGTGACGACAATCGCAATGACGGTGGAAGGATCTGTCGGTTCGAGCGGCCCGCCATCGAAGCATCCCCCCGCGACGAGCGGTGCGCCCCACAGCACCAGGTGGCGCGCCCACCGCGTTCCGACATACACGCGCGTCTTCATGGTTTCTTAGCCCGTGCGGCAAGCCGTGCGACCGCCGCCTGCACGATCCGATCGTGCCATCGGTCCGGGAGGAGTCGGAGGAGATTTCGAATTCGCGCGTCGCGGCCTATCAAATAACGCGTCCGCGGATGGGTTGCGGTCAGCGCGTGGACGACCGCGCGAGCCACGACCTCGGGGGCCACGCCAGGTCGCCGTGGGTGGGTTGCCAAGCGACGGACAGCGCTCGTGAGATCGGCATAGCGGGCTCGCCCCTCAGGAGACATCTGCGCCTCATTCGACTCGGCGGCCGCCATGCTCTTCTCCCAAATCGGTGTAAACACCACGCCTGGCTCGATCAATGAGACTTGAATGCCCTCTCCTTTGACCTCGAGGCGAAGCGTGTCGCTCATCGCTTCCACGGCAAATTTGGACGCACAGTAGGCCCCGAGCATCGGGCTCGCCACCCGACCGGCAATGGAACCGATGTTGACGATTCGTCCTGGCGGAGCCAGGCGGATGAGCGGGAGAACATGTTGCGTCACCCGAAGGAGGCCGAAGACGTTGACCTCGAATTGGTGTTGAAAGGCCTCGAGTGAGACCGTTTCAAGTGGAGCCGCCACAGCAATTCCAGCATTGTTGACTACACCATCCAACCCCCGACCTTCGCCCAGGGCGTGACGCATCGTTCGTACAGCCTCCCGAACACCGGCTTCATCTGTGACGTCGAGCGCAATCCATCGAAACCGGTTGGAGGATTGGCTGGCCAGTCGTTCCCCATCCTCAGGTCGCCGGACCCCGGCAAATACGCGATGGCCTGATCGATCGAGGGAGAGGGCGCATGCCTCCCCAATCCCGGTAGAACTCCCCGTGACCAGGATGGTTCGCTTAAGGAATGCCATGGGCGGAAGGAATCTGTCAGACCTCCCTCCGTCAAGCGGAACCACCTAGGCGAACGAATCGTGAGGGAGCCCTCTTGCCCTCGACCGCATTCGGGCCGAGTATCAGATTACCCCTCCAGTGGAGTTCACGATGTCAAATCGTCGGGCGTTTCTCGCCAGTGCCACCGGTTTTGCAGCGACCATCCCCATGTTTCGGCCCGACGCGTTGGGCCGAGCGTTCGCCCTACGGCGAGAGACGAACACACTCTCTGCCGCCTCACTTGTGGACGATGAGGAGTATTGGGGTCAGATCCAGCGGGCCTTCGACACCGATCGGACGATGATTAACCTCAACAACGGTGGCGTCAGCCCCACACCAAGTCATGTGCTTGAAGCGATGATACGTGACCTCCGCTTCAGTAATGAACTCCCCGTAGAGCATATGTGGCGCGTCTTGGAGCCGCGGATCGAAAGCGTCCGACGTGACCTGGCCGCCGACTTTGGATGTGACCCGGAAGAGATGGCCATCACTCGGAATGCGTCGGAGGCGATGGAGACTCTGATCTTGGGTCTCGACCTAGCGCGGGGTGATGAGGTGATCGTCACCAACCAGAATTATGGGCGGATGCTTACCACATGGGATCAACGGGCCCGTCGCGAAGGCATCGTCATCAAGACCATCTCGTTTGAGGTGCCCCCTCCGTCGGCGGCCTACCTCGTCAAGCAGTTTCAAGACGCCATCACCCCCCGGACCCGGCTCATTGAGCTCCCACACATTACCAACCTGACCGGGCAGATCATGCCGATCCGCGCGATCGTGGCCATGGCGCGCGCACATAATATTCAGGTCCTGGTGGATGGCGCCCACGCCTATGCCCATTTCCCTTTTACCCGCGACGCGCTCGACTGCGACTACTACGGCACGAGCCTCCACAAATGGCTGCTTGCGCCGATTGGCACCGGATTCCTTTATGTGAATAAGGAGAAGCAGTCGGCGCTTTGGCCGTTGATGGCGGCGCCGAGAGGGATGGACAACAACGTCCGAAAGTATGAGGAGATCGGCACTCACCCCGCCGCGAACCATAATGCGATCTCTGCGGCACTCGCCTTCCATCGCGCGATTGGCGCCGATCGGAAAGTTGCCCGGCTCCGGTTCCTTCGGGACCGATGGGCCAAGCGACTCTTGGCAGAAAGCGATCGGGTCTCGATCCCAACCCCATTGGATTCAGAGGATGCCGGAGCGATTGCCTTGGTATCGATTGAAGGAGTGGAGTTTGGCAAGCTCCACTCCTGGCTCTTGCGGGAGCATCGCATCGTCACGACCACCATCGGGCATCCGGAGTTTAGTGGTCTCCGGATTACGCCGAATGTTTACACGACGGTGGATGAGATAGACCTCTTTACCGACCGAATGCTCCGTGCTATCCGTCGCGGCATAGGATGATAGCAGCCGCCGAAAGGATTACGGCTACCCTCCAACGATTCGAGCGAGGAGCCCTTCGGCGTAGTGCTTGTCCCACTCAGCCAGGTTTCGCCTGGCGGTGACTTCTATCTTCGAGGTGGTTGGCCCTTCGCGTCGGATCTTGACCGTCACATCGAGATCGCCGGTCTTGCCATGGTACTCGCGCTCGTCGCCACCTGCCTTGGTAGATGAAGATTCAATCACGATGCTCCGAGACGCAAACTCGGCCTCGGTTCGTGCGGCGAGATCGGCAACACTCCTTTCCGCCAGTACCTCCGCACCACGGGTGGTGAGGTAAATACCACTCGCCGCCCCGGCTCCCGCGGCCGCGAAAAGGCAGCCCTGAAGGACGAGCGCCATCGCCGCCACCATCGTGCCTCGGTTTCGTAACCACTGAGACTGCATGAAGGTCCTCCGATAGATGTCGTCCATCTGCCGCATTCTTTGCGACACCCCAATTTACACGGGCGGTGGCCCAAATCGGAGACAATCCCAAGATGTGGACTGGCCGAGTCTGGAAGGACGCGATAGCTTCTTGGCTATGAAACAGCCATGGCTCCTAGTCCTCGCCTTCGCCTCCGCCGGATGCAGCCCTGACGCTGCCCCCCCTCCTGCCGGTGACCTCGATCAGGTGACCACAGCGATCCTGGCCGCGGATGCTCCCGAAACGCTGACGTATGACGCCGACCTGGGCGTGAACCTGACTGAGATGACCCGGAATGCATCGGGGCTGTTTTGGCAGGACATGCGGCTTGGTGAAGGTGATTCGGTAGGAGTTGGACAGGAGGCGGTCGTGCGGTACTCCGGGTGGCTTCCCGATGGTACCCCATTCGACTCAAATGTTGAGGCAGAACCCTTTGCCTTTCGACTCGGGGCTGGCTCGGTCATCCAAGGGTGGGATGAAGGAGTGGTCGGCATGCGAATCGGAGGGACGCGAAAGTTGGTCATCCCGAGCCACCTGGGATATGGACCAGGGGGAGCGGGACCGATTCCGCCGAACGCGACGTTGGTCTTTGATGTCGAGTTGCTCGGCGTCAATCCGTAGCCGCTAGAACTGCCGAATCACGCGGAGGCTGAGCCGCGAGCGGGCTCGCTCTACCGGGACCCGTTCGCGTAGGAACTCCGCCCGAGCCTCCACCAGGACACGTTCAATCTGAAGTGCGGCCGTACCGCGTCCGATGATCCACCGCTGCGGATCGACATCGCTGGATTCGATTGTGGTGCGTTCGACACTACCGTCGAATCGAAAAATGCCGATGTTCCAAGCGAGCCCTGCGGACAGAAAGAGGGTTTTCTGGGAGCGCTCCTCCGATTCCGTCGACGTCCACCCACTGTACAGTGTGGCTGTGAGTGGCCCGAGGGGGGGGGTGGCCAATCCACCACTCACTTCATACTCCAAGGCGCGGTGGTCGCCGAACAACCTATCTCTCACTCCCGCACCAAAGTCCAGATTCCCCAGTGGTAACCGGCCTCGGAAACTCAGTCGGGTGTGGGTGTCATCAAAGTTCTCAAGACGGCGATCATTCGAGGCCCTGGTAACCGTAGCGTCCTCAGTGGGCGACTGACGCAGTGATCGTTGGTGTCGGAGTGTGAACCCTTTCCACTCGGCGGCCACCGTCACATCGGCCCGCAAGCCGTTCGCCTCACCACGGCCGAGCCCGAGGACACGGTAGCTAACAAGAAGCTGGTCACCAACGTCTATTCGACTTGTAAGGGGAACTTGTATGCGTGTGATCCTGGTACCGTGGAGGACTCGATAATCCGGGCCCTCAACATAGGTAATGGTGCCATCGGCACTCCGAACCACGATCGTCTCCACCACTACATCCGGCTCTTCCAGGGCAAAACTTCGTGCGGCCGACAGTGAGTGCGGTTCGTCGAGAATGGGGATCTCGGATCCGTTCCCCAACACCGACCGCCGTTCAAATCCGACAAGGGCGTTGGCTTCGATCCGTCCTCCCCGCACCTGGCCAATGGAGAACCCGAGGCGGGGGGCGAACAAGAGAGAGCGGTTTTCGGAGCCGGCACTTTCGCTCGAACTGCCTGCGACCAACATGCCGAGGCCAACTCGACGGATCGCCGTGATGCTCGCCGCAGCGCTGTATGACCGGTTGGTCGCGAACCCCCCAGGTGTCCGAAACTGGGTCCTCGCATAGGTGTATTCGGTTCGGACGGTCCGTGCGTGATACAATTTGAGTCGTTCGGACCACTCTCTCCGGTAATTGGGGAAGGCCCCTGTTTGATCGGAAAAGGAGATGGTGGATTCGAGTTGACTTCCGCGACCCCAGCGGAAGGTATGGACCCCGTTCGCACTCCACGTTTCGGTATCCTGGTCACGCACCAGATCATCGTAGGTGGTTCGTTGCGCTTGGAGCGACAGCTTGGAGTTGGTCGCCGTGATCTGATACGACTTCAGGATGACCGCATTTTGGAACGGAAACGTGACGCCCGGATCTGGTGTCCAGGTATCGTTGTAGAGCTGTCGCCGGTACGATGCCTGGATAGGGAGTGGGCGGAACCGTAGCCAGACCTGGGCCCCGAATTGACGCTGGTTGGATTCTCTCCGCCCTCCGGGCCCCCCGTGCGTCGTCGCATCAACCCGCGAGCCGTTGAGGGAAAGCGATAGGGTGCGCCCCGGAAAGATGCTGACCCCATAGGCCATGTTGAGTTGGTTGAACTGCTGAGTACCTGTGAACGCATCCTGATCCTGCCAGACCCGAGTCGGGCGAAGTTCGACGTTGAAACTCAGCAGCTCGGGAGTAAGCAGAAAACCACTGATAGGAAACTTAAGCCATACCGACCGGTCGGAGCCCGTGTTCAAGAAATCCCGTTCAATACGCAACCGATCTGACCCGAACGTCATCCCCAATTCCCCGCCCCGGCCGAGCCGCAAGGGTATCTGTTGCCCCACTAGCGAGGGCGTACTGGTGAGCACCAGGAACAGCACGATGCCGTAGGCACCACGCTGGGCCTGCCGCATCAGTCGGTTTTCACGGTCCCGCGATGGCATTGTTGGCAGTTGTCGATGGAGGGACGAAACGCGGTGGCCCCGTCATGGCAGGCTCCGCAGAATTGTCCGTCTGCGATGGCACGCATGGTCACTACGTTGGCCCCCACTCGAGGCTCAAACACCTCCATGTGACAGACCTTGCATCGGTATCGCATTCGGTGGACCCAGTGCGGGAACACGGCCCGTGGGAGGCCCCCCACATCAACCTTGCCGGCATTACCAGCCGTGTCAACGACCCGCCCCAAGGTCACATCACCGAGGAGAACTGGTTGCGCCCGATTGGCCGGCATTGTCATCCGTGTGTGGCACCGTTCACACCCCGTCGTCGGGGGGAAAGCCACCTTCCCATGGCATTCACCGCACAGCTTTCCCTGAAACACCTCACCCATCGTGACTGGCGTGTTCCGATACGGGAAGATCCGGGGGTGGCATTGTTGACAGGCTATCCACTCCGTATGCGTGGAGTGCGGAACCCGAGCATCGAAGAGAGTATCCAGTCCCTTGTAGGTAAAATCGAAGGCAAATTGAAAACCGTTTACCGGCGGGGCCGCCTGTCCCGGGAGCTTGCTACGCGGTGCGATCGTACCGTTCCGAAGCGCCTCGGCCCAATCAATATTGCCGGCGTGATCCCGTGGGAGGAGCGCGACCGCCGAATCCCGAGGAACTGATTCAATCACGGGACGGATCGTGTCCGCCTCCACCGGTGGGAGAAGCGTTCCTGACGGGTTGGTGGTTATCGCCACGGGCGTGGCGGTGGCCGGGGGGGCCGGCTTCGGAGGAGGAATATCCAGGACGGAGTTGAGTGCAGCCCGACAGGCGGCTCCCCCAACGGACAGGGCAACCACCCACCAGGCCATCCTGAATCGCCTCCTCCGATCAGCCATGCGTTCCCCTACTTGATATGACAGGTCTTGCAGAGCTGGCTGCCAGAGTTGGATTTCCGGAGGAATGCCGCCTGCAACGTCGTGTGCGGATTGTGACAAGTCCCGCACTGTACCTTGCCATTGTAGAGCGGAAGCTCGTTGTTGATCTTCCCACCTGACGCCGCATTGAACATGACGTCCGCCGCGTTACTGTACAGAATCGAGATGGGGTGATCGTCACGGAGATCCGTTCCGAGGTTCGCGAATCGCTGTCCGCTATTCGACGGCATCGTATTGCCGGAGCCGACCAAGGTGGTGTCAGTGTTCGGCTTGTTGATGATGACGTCCAATCCGACAGTTCCGTCATGACAAGACAAGCATGCCAACGACACCCCTGTCGGGGCGGCATCGACGGTCATGTCAATCGTGGAACTGTACGCATTGTTGTACATCGTGAATGGTCCGGTCGGGAAGTTCCGGTTCCAGAGCGGAGCATTCTGGGTTTGCCCACCATGGGGGGTGTGACAATACACACAGACAGCCCCATAGTCGGTGAGACCCGAACGGGTACTCATGTTGTGTTTGGTATTGGCGACGTCATCCTGGGCGCTGACTGGGACGGCGACCAAGGCCCCCAGACTCATCAGGGCCACCAGACGAGGACCATACCGGGTAGTGGTTCTTCGCATCGGTACTACCTCCTTTCTCTGTTTCCAGAGAGGGACATGCCGTCGAGAGGGCATCATCGTTGATGCACCGGCTCTGTCGGCGGGGTCACATGGCACACAAGACACATCGAGTTGCCAACATTGCTGATCCGCAGAAAGAACTTGAACTGCTGGGAGTGTGGTTCGTGACAGGTTTGACACTCCACCTTCCCGTTGTACAGCGGGAGCGGACCCACACTGCCACCTAAGCCAGCTTGGAATTCGCCCGGTCGACGGGAGGGGTCGTACACGACCGACACCGGATGTTGTTTACGCATGTCATCCCGGAACCACACCCCGTCCCAATCGATACCACCATCGGGATTTCCACCGGAGTGACACCCCTCGCAAGAATCGATCGTTTGGTTTGCGGGCCCGGGGCCACCATAGGTGTTGGGTCGGTTGACAATGTTATCTAACCCAATGGTACCATCATGACACGAGAGACAGACGCGAGCCCGGTCGGAGGGAGAAGGGTCCTGGAACATGTTCTGGGCATTATGCTCTGGCATACGATATGAGGCGTTGGGTCGGTTGCGGTTCCAGAGCGGGGCGCGAGGGCTCGCCCCCCACGACGGGCCGCCGTGGGGCGCATGACAATAGGTACAGACTTCTCCGTAGTCTCGAATCCGACCGACCATGTCCGGATCGGTGCTGGAGGCCGGGCGCGTCAAATTATGGGGCGTCTGATCCACCGTAAAGCCGTTGGGCCATTGGGCCGCCATCGGGGTCGGATGCATTAGACCGATCCCAAGGGCGAAGCCAAGCGCCCCCATGATGTGGAGCAGGTCACTGCGACGCACCGGGTCCTTCCACGACCGCGCTCGCCGGTGCCGGTAGATACTGGTACACCGACGCCCGATTGTTATACCGGTCGGCAACATAGATTCGGTCCTGCAGGTCGATGCAGAGACCTAACGGCATCCAGTGTTCACCCAGGCCGTGCCCGAGTGAACCGAAGGCGAGGAGTAGAGTGCCATCGGGATCAAACACCTGAATGTTGCTGAACGCCGCATCAGCGACATACAGATGACCTTCGCTATCCACCGCCACTCCCTTCGGTCGGGCAAACGATCCGGGCGTTGTCCCCGCTTGGCCAACCTGCCTCACCGAAGCCCCCAACCGGTCAAACACCTGCACCCGGAAATTCATCTGGTCGGAGACGTACACCATGCCGTCTGGGCCAACGGCGACTGCCACCGGATAGCGAAATTCGCCCGGCTCGGAGCCGCGGTTCTGCCAGAGGTCCTTCCCCTTGGATGTGATGCCAGCTTGGGCGTGTTGGCGTGGAGCCTCGTCGCCGCCCATGCTCGGTGCATCTACCGTGTGGGAGATTTGGTTCTTCCGGTCAGCCAACGTCACTTCCTGCTTTCCGAGACGCCCAATGACCGCCCCGGCAACGTCGAACACCACGACTTGGTGGAGGTAGGAATCGACGACATACACCCGACCGACAACTCCATCAACCGCAACATCCACGGGGTTGTACAACACATCTCTCCCGCCGAACGCTCGCTCGAAGGCACCCTCGGGTGAAAGCACAATCACTCGACCGGTCCCCGGATCTGTCACGTAGACTCGACCCGTTCCGTCCCCACCCAACCCCATCGGGCGTGCCAGTCCACCTGGAACATCGCGACCGAGGGTACGGGCCTCCTTCTTTTCCCAATCAAAGAGGAGGATGCCGGCACTCATGCCATCCGACACAAACACGTGGGTTCCGTCGAAGGAGTAGACGTCAAACGGTCGGCGGACGGCGAACATTGCCTGCTGCTCGCCAGTAAGGCTCCGTTTCAGCTTTCCGAAGAACCCTTCCTTCTTGCCCAAGTCCACCTCAGATCGGAGTTCACTGACGAATCGAATCCGCGGCGTTTCGGGAGGAGCTGGCCACGCCGGCCCCTCCTGGGCTGTGGCACCCGAGGCACCAAGGCCGAGAAGGAGGGCAAGAAGGATTGGGTGCCGCATGGTGTGGCTCCTCTCAGAACCGAGGGGTGATGGTGAGCGTACCCGTCATTCCCAGGGCTTCATGGGGGGTGCACACAAACGGGAATTCGCCTGCCACAAAACGGTCGTCGATCACGAGATCATAGGTCTCGTTCGGTGACGTGAGAAACGGCCCCACCATGATGCCGTCGATATTGGCACCATCGGGAGCGACCTTGAACTGCACGTTGTGCGGCATCGTACCAGTCTGGAGAAACCGAACGGTGTCACCCGGACTCGCGGCCACGGAGGAGGGTACGTACTTGTACTCGGTGGCCGACACATCCACCATTTTCACCACGATCACCTGCCCGGCCGGTGCCGGTGTGTGCCCAACCCAAGCCGCTGTACCCGTGAGTACGGCTCCAACGGCAACAAGGCCTACGAAACGACGAACCATCATTCCTCCGATTTGAGTGCCACCGGGCCGAGACCCGGGTACCGCGACTGCGGTACATCCCTTTGTAGAGCACTCGACGTGCCACCAGACAGCAAATCCATAACACCATGTCATAAATGGTGTTACGATACTGCCATCGAAGGCTATTCGGAAAAAAGTGCGACGGGGAGAGACCCAGGTGTGACACCCATCGTCACACTACTGGAGCCTCGAGGGGGAGGACGTTAAAACGCGAAGTCGAGCCGCACCCAGAACCCTTCAGGCGATTCCTGGCGAATGGGGAACTCGTAGCTCCCAAAGAGATCGGCCTCGGCAACGAGGCGTACGTTCTGTCGGATGAGGGCGATCATACCGGGACTCACATGATCTTGACGAAACGACTGACGGGGGGCCCCAAGGCGCTCGGGGCTCCGGAGACGAAAGGTCTCCGCTTTGACGGACGCGATGAGCCACGGGTAGAGCAAGTACTCACCCTTGGCAAACAGGCTCTCGTGTCGAAGGGCCCCGAGCCCAACGCCCCAGGGATGATCGTCGCGGCCGGTGACGAAACCCACACCGACATCGAGCGGTCCGCGGAGAAGGCGGGCGTTGACACCGACTGCCCGGTGTCGGCTCTCGATTCCGGCGGGGTCGGGTTCACTACCCAGATACCCAAAGGTTTCTACAATGAGCGATCGATCCAGGTACTGCCCGAAACTCCCGAGTACTGGACCACCGCCTGCCCCGTAGGTGCCGTCTAACCTGAGCCCACCGAACTTGTACCGCAGTTTGAAGTAGACATCCTTGCGCCGATTGTTATCTCTGGTCGTTTCCGTTCCGCCTTGCGCAACACCAATCGCGTAATACGAACTCGGTGAAGGAAGCCCATTGATCTCAACGGTGGGCTGCGTCATCCCGAGACGGAACCCATTGGTGGGAGCGACCGGTCCCGCGGACCCTGGGAGTGGAACCTGTCCCGACCGAAACCGCTGCCACAAAAACCCACTCCGGCCAGCCCGGTCGATCTGGCGGTCGGCAAAGGTGAACAGGTAGAGGTTTTGCAACCCGACCCAGATATTCAGGAAACGTTCACCGAGGGCAGGGAGAACGCGCTGAAACCCGATCTTCGCTTGCAGCACCTCCAGCCCCTCCTCCCGACTCCACTCAGATTCGAAAAACACAGCGATTTCTTCTCCCAAGTTCCCTCCCCCGAGGAGGTATATCTCGCGAGGGAATAGAAAATCGACCCCGGTTCGACCCTGCTCATCCTTGGAGACCTCCGTTTCCAGCTGAACCCGCAGCGCCAACGGAACCGAGCCGGGAAGGTCGCTTGGCCAAATGGCTCGTGGCCACAAGTCCCGCCATGGCTCTTCGCCAAGGGGTACCGTGGGTTCCTCGTCGGTGACCGGTTCGGTCTCAGGGAACCGATACCCATTCAGCCGAAAGGCCTCACCCATCACATTCAGTTTCGGCGCGGCCGTGTGGCAGCGAGCACAACTCACGCGATACCGCCTCGCAAAGGCCGGAATGCTGGCGTGGACATTTCGCTCGGGGGGTGTGCTGGCGAGAAGGACAAGAAGGATGGGGCTTAGCATGCTTACCTTCGCCGTTGGGCGTTCGAAAGATCAAGTTCCACCGACGTCGCCGTCCCGATGGCAACCACAAGATCATGGCGGATTGGAACTCTGCGAGGTCGCCACGCAACGAGCTGGTAGGCACCGGGCGGGACGCTGTCGAACCGGAAGCGACCCCGCTCGTCGACCGCCCCAGCCTGTCCCCCCGGTACGACAACGATATACGCGGCCATTTCAGGATGGATATGACACAGCATGACGTGCACACCCGCAGTCTGGAATGTGTGGGGTCGAAAATCGGGACGGGGATAGGTCCCGAGATCGAATTCCGGCCCCACGCCGGGGCTAAACACGTTGTGTAGGATGGGATCACTATTTCGAAACAGGACCGTCCCCCCAGTTGGGACCATGACGACCCGAGGCCAAAAGCGTAATCCGCGTTGATCGATCAGAAGGGAATCCGGCGAGCCGAGATCCGCTCCACGCTCGCCGATTGGTGCAAGATAAATCACTGTCTCCAGCAAGTCCCTCGGTGTTCCTCGAAGGATGCCCGTCACCGATCCTCCGGCTCCACTCGCTTGCACCAGCCCGAACACAACCAGACTCAGCATCATCACGATCGCACTCCCGAATCTGTCCCTTCTAACTCCGCAACCCAGCGGTGCACCGTCCGACGGCTCACGCCGGCCGTCTCAGCCGCCTTGGAGATATTGCCACCGTGCGCATCGAGAAGACGGCGAACATAATCTCCGAGGAAAGTTGTCATTGCCCGATCACGAGCCACCTCATACACCAACGGTTCCCGCTTGGCCTTCTCCCCTCGTTCCGGCGACTTCCCACGGATGGTGAGCGGCAAGTCAGACACCGTGATGATACCGTCCTCGTCGAGCACTACGAGTCGGTGCGCGAGATTCCGAAGTTCACGAACATTCCCCGGCCAGGAGTAGGAATCGAGCGCGTGTTGTGCATTGGGGGAGATCTGGGGAGGAGGCCGATCCATCAAATGGCTAAAATGGGACAGGAAATGATCAAGGAGCAGTGAGATATCCCCCTCCCGGCCCCGAAGGGGCGGAAGGACAACTTGGACGACGTTCAGGCGGTAGTACAAATCGGACCGAAAGCGATCTTCGTGCACTGCCGCCTCAAGATCGACATTCGTTGCCGCCACGAAGCGGACATCAATGGGCTGTTCCTGTGTCCCACCCACCGAGCGAACAGTTCGCGCTTCCAAGGCGCGGAGGAGTTTCGCTTGTACCGTTGATGACAACTCCCCGATTTCGTCGAGAAACACCGTCCCGCCACCGGCTTCCACGAGGAGGCCTCTTTTTCGTTGGATCGCTCCGGTAAAAGCACCCCGCTCGTGCCCGAACAGTTCACTTTCCAAGAGCGCCTCGGGCAAGGATGCACAATCCACCGCCATGAACCGCCCTTTCGCACGAGCACTCATTTCATGCACACATCGGGCAATGAGCTCCTTCCCCGTCCCGCTCTCCCCAAGAATGAGGACGTTGGCTTCACTCGGAGCCACCCGTCGGGTATCAGACAGGGCGTGGATCAACGCCGGGCTCTGACCAATGAGTTGCTCTACCGCACTCTGATCCGCGGCCGCGTGTAACGCGCGATTCTCCAGGACGAGCCGTCGATAGCGAACCGCCCGGTCCACGGCCACGGCAAGTTGTTCACGCGAAAACGGTTTGGTGAGGTAATCAAACGCACCCTCTCGTATGGCGCCGACCGCCGACGCCACCGACCCGAATGCTGTCATAATGATGACGGGAAGGGTGGCATCGTGGGCGAGCACCGTGGCCAGGACCGTCATGCCGTCTACTTGGGGCATCTTGAGATCGAGCAAGATGACGTGGGGAGGATCCTCGTGTAGCATCTGCTGAACCAGGGTCGGGTCCTGGAGGGTCCTAGCAGTGTACCCTTGCCGGGACAACAATCGTCGGCAGTTGTCCAACATGTCCGGCTCATCGTCGACCACCAACACGCGAATCTCGTTCATGCGGATGGGCCACCAGCATGGGGCAGCAAGACGACAAAACGGGCTCCCTTCCCAGGGGCATGCTCGACCCAAATCCTCCCTCGCAGTCGTTCGACAATGCTGCGACACAGCGAGAGCCCAAGACCGGTCCCACGACGACTATCCTTGGTTGTAAAAAACGGCTCAAAGATGCGCTCGCGCAATTCCTTGGGTACTCCCGGACCTGTGTCGGCAACGACAATCCGAACAGTTTCCATTTCATGGTCGATTGTCACGTCGACCTCACCCCCACCTAACATCGCATCGGCGGCATTGAGCAAGAGATTGAGAAACACCGTTTCCACGGCACTGGTGACACCCACTATCGTCCCTTCTCCGGTCGAGGAAAGGGTCACTCGGACGTTCCGAGTTTCAAATGTTGGTGCAAGAAGATCCCGCACCCGCTCAGCAATCGGGACGAGGGCGATAGGCCCCTGCGATTCCTCGGGATCCCGGGCAAACCGGAGAAGGTTGCTCGTGAGATCGGCCAGTCGTCGGGTGTGTCCCCGAAGAACCTCCACATCGTTCAACAATGCTCCTTGGCCCAAGTCCTGAAGTTCCGCTTCCATAACCTCAAGTCGATTCCCAATGATCGCGATCGGGTTGTTAATCTCATGCGCAAGCCCAGCGGCCATCACACTCATCGCCGCAAGACGCTCTGAGCGACGCATGTGCTGCTCCAGATCTTCCCGCACCGAGACGTCGCGCAGAGTCATACTGGACCCGACCTGATTTCCGTTCGGACCAATGACCGCCGTTTGGGTCAAGGAGACGCGGAGGGGAGTTCCGTCCTTCGCCAATCGCCGGGTCTGGAAATCGACAATCGCCCCCCGCCGGGCCAACTCGCGTTCCAGGAAACCGCGCTCCGATGGGTGAATCATAGCGGGTGCCGCGAGCACGTCGATGCAGGAACGTCCCATCACCTCCGTTCTACTCCATCCCAGGAGATGCTCTGCCCCTTGATTCCACCCGCGTATCGTTCCTCCAGCATCCAGACTGATGATCGCATCTCCAGAGTGCGTGACCAGCCCGCTCAGTTCGGAGTGGAGGTGAACGAGCTCCTGGGTCCGTTCCGACACCTTCTCTTCCAGCTGTCGGCGGCGCCCCACGAGGGCACGCGCCATGACTTCGAAGTTTTCGGCAAAATCCTCTAATTCATCATTGGTAGTGATATGAAGTGGTTCGGGGTCGGCACCGCTGGCAAGTTGGTTCGCCGCTCGATGCAGTTGGTAGATCGGTTGAGTCAGTTGCCGGGCGGCGACCAGCGCGAGGCCAAGCACAACAAGAAGAACGCTCCCCCCCATGAGAATCACCCCGAAGAGGAATGAACGGATCGGTCCATCCACAACCCGGAGTGAGATCATCCGAAAGACCGTCAGTTCTTCTTCCGGTTCCGGTCCGAGCCGTATCAATCGAGCACTCACGAGGTATCCACCGGCCCGCGCCGGGGACCCGCTCCCACGAAGGGAGAGAAGTTGCCGTGGGAGGGTTTCATCTGCCGCCGGACCAAGCAAACTCTCCCAGGTGCGCTTGTTGTCCGAATGATACAGAAACCGGCCGCTCGGATCGAGCAGGCCGGTCGTCGCTTCGGGAAGAATCGTGGCCATCCGTTCGAGACTACTGAAGAGGGTGGAAGCGTAGGCCTCCCCGACGACCACACCAAGAAAATCCCCCTCGTTGTTTCGAAGGGGGATGAGGGTCGCAACCGCAGGCACTGCTTGGGCGGCCTTGGTCAGCGGGTCGACGGACAGGACTTCGACTGGAAGCGACAGGCGATCAAGGGCACCGAGCTTCTCGGCCCGAAATACGTAGTAGTACCCATCACCACCGGGGCCACTGGGAGGACCTGCTTCAAACCGAGTGACTCCGTCAGGAGTAATTGCCTTGACCCGGAAGAGAAACGGCGCATGATCGAGAAACTCACGAATGGCCCACTCGGATCCTGCCGACAGTGGTTCCCGCGATTGGAGGACGGAGACGAGGTAGGCATCGCGCAAGAACTCGACATCCTGCTCGACCCGACTGAGCGCAAGAGCGACCGCGGCTTGCGACGCCTCCACCTCGCGTTGGAGCCCTTCGGAAGCCGTTCTGCGGAGACGTGTTATCGTTACCTGGGTGGTGACCGCTGCAACCACGGCGAGCGGCATCAGAGCCAAGAGAAGAAACGCCGTGGTCAGCTTTGCACGGATCGTGAGTCGGGGGAAAAGCTTGTTGAGATTGACTATTCCCATCGGGCACCTAGACCGGGTGTATACCCGCTATTTGTCGGAAGGGACGTCGGTTCACGGGCAGTTACCGTTCCCGCTGTGCTCCCCGGGTGCGGGCCCGCTTCTCGGCCTCGAGCTCCGCCTTGCGAAGCATCTTCTCGGGAGAAAGCGGGTTGGCCCCAGACCGCGCAGCCCCGAGTGACATCGTCACGCCTTCCGGAGTCGCCTGATAGGTGACGGGTCGCCCACCCTTCACTTCATAGGCACCGAGAATCTCCTCACCCATTCCCGCGCCAGGCCGCAGCCGCTCCAGAAGCCGACTGCGGGTCGCCAACCCCTCCAACGAGTAATACGTGGTTCCGGCCGCGCTGGTGATCTTGCGGAGGACGGCGTACCTCGCGCCGTGCAAGTCCTGGACCGACCGCAACACACCTCCACCAGTAACCTCCTTGGCCCATCGAACCGCTTCCTCTTCAGCAACGGTGCGCTTGGGTTCTGAGGCATCCGGCGCGGATTTGGCCCCCACGGCCTTACCCCGCGCAGCGCGGTCACGCCGCAACTTCTGTAAATATGCTGGTTCATCGGCCACGGGCATGCTCCTTCGTCATTCCACAGGTGCAATCATCAGCCTATAGGATACTTGCCCGCCCTACCCGGTACAAGCGTCGACTAGCGCAGCAGCAATCGCCAGAGATACGCAAAGTAGGTAGTGAGGAGGAGGCCGCCTTCAAACCGACTCAGATTGAATCGGATGCGCATCAGCGGAAGCAACAGGAAGGACGTCCCCAACATCCACCAGACATCGATGCCGGCGATCGCCGGGGCGATCGGAATGGGAAGCACAAGAGAGGTGGTGCCCAAAATGGCCAGCAGGTTAAAAATATTCGACCCAATGATGTTGGCGACTGCGACATCTGTGTGTCTTCGGTATGCCGCGACCACAGACGTGACCACTTCCGGCATGCTGGTTCCCATGGCAACGACGGTCAGCCCTGTGACGCGCTCGCTGATCCCGGCAAGTTCAGCCAACCGTACGGCCCCATCGAGAAGGACTCGCCCACCCAGCAACAACACGCCTGAGCCAGCGATAACCGCAAGTATGGGGAGCATCCCTGCTCGTGCCATCTCACCGAACGACCGCCGCGCCACCTCCGAGGCGATCTCCGCCCGCTCCGCTCCCGCCACGTGAGATCGAGCGAGGTGCACTGCGAAGCTTACGAACAACACAAGCGCGATGAGGAAAAACCCGCCTTCGAGCCGATCGATCCACCCATCACGTATGAGGAGGGCAAACACCGCACTGCTCGCGAACATGAATGGCCACTCCAACTTCACGACCGACCCCACGATGGGGAGTGGGACAAGGAGTGCTGTCAACCCGAGCACAAACGCCACGTTCATGATATTCGATCCCACAACATTCCCGATCGCGATGTCAGGACGCCCTCCCAGTGCGGCCAACAAACTCACCACGAGTTCCGGGAGGGAGGTCCCCAGGGAGACAACGGTGAGACCCACAACGGCGGGGGTAACACCAGCCCGACGGGCGAGGAGCACGGCCCCCCGCACTAACAACTCCCCACCCGCTGCGAGGAGAAGGAGCCCAACCAGGAGAAGGAGGAGGGCAACACTCAATGTCATCAACTCCCCCTACTGGATCAGATGAAAGCGGTTCTGCCGCGCAAGAGCCCATCGCGGCTGGCCCGCTCCCAAAATGAAATCTTCCTCTAGCGCGATCCGTACTCGCTGTCCATTCCACTCCGGAACCGGGGTCGTGACCTGAAGTTCACTGGAAAACCACATATTGGGAATGATGGTGTGGTCGCCCCGCCCGGGGACGCCTTCCTGGCGGTCCCAGAGGCCGATGAGGGGTCCCGCCCCATGGCCGTGCAGTCCGATCGGATGAGAGTACACACTCCCGTCGAGCCCGGCCGATCGCATCCGCAAAAGGGTGGCTTGGAGAACCGCATTGCCGGTGCGTCCTGGCCGGACTTCCTCAAAGAGGAGATCCTGCAACTGGTTGGCGTTGGCGAGGGCGCGCCGCAATCCGGGAGGAGCGTCCGTTTCGCCCTCACGGAGAACATAGGCGTTGTGTTGGGTGTCCGTGTTGAGACCGAACGCGACAAGCCCGACATCACAGTGGAGGACGTCTCCCCGTTTGATCACCGGATCATCGCCGAGACTGTCAGCAGTCGCTCCGACGCGCTGCACGCTGATCGAAGGCTGAAACCACGTCCCCAGTCCCAAGTCATTCACCCGCTGTCGCCACCACCACACCAGATCGGAGGCACGGGTTGTGCCGGGGGTGACGACCCTATCGGAAAACATCTCCCCTATGAGACGGTGGACCAACTCCGTCATCTGGACGAAGGCCCGTCCTTCATCTGGAAGACGAGTGGCGATCAGATCGACCGGGAGTCGGGAAACCCGGACCAACCGCTCGGCAAACTCCGGTCCGATTCCCTCCGTCAGCCCTTCATACTCACCGACGGTCAATCCATCCCCAAACGCAAAGACCCGTGACACATTGATGCCAATGCGGGTGGGGTTTCGCTCCGCGATGGCGTCCCGCAAAACCTGCCATTGCGCATCACCCCACAACTCCGCAGGCTCACCAGTCGGAGTGGGATGAGTCGCTCGCACCGGCTGATACAGATCTCCTTGGCTCGTCCCGCCGAGGGCAAGACGCTCAACTCCCTTGTCGGTGCCTCGGTCGAAGAAGACGTAAATCGTCCGGCGCCTAGCGGCAAAGGTGGTCGGGCTGACGAGTGACGAGAAGACGGGATCCTCGTTGTATTCACGCATCGGCACAATCCACATATCCACCCCATCTCGTCTCATGAGCGCGGGGACGATCTGTTCGAGCCGCTCAGCCAACCATGCCTGTTGTCGCGCGGCCTGATCCCGGAGCGTACCGAAGGGCCTTGCCTGCGCGGGAAGGATAGGGGAAACCAGGGTGAGGAGGAGGAGGAGCGAGGGTAAGGCGCGAGACAGCATCGATTCCTCACGGGAGAGAGGACAAGAGAAGGTGGCGGCCAGGATGGAGGTACAATCGCACAGACTCCCCTACCCGGCAACCGGACTGCTTGCGTCTGATGACCACTCCTACGAGAATCCAAGACCGTTTCACGCCGTTCGGCAGAAAGCCCAGGGGCTCCCCGTCATGCAACCACTCACATCGAGCCGACGATGATCGCCGGACATCTATTGCCCCTATTGCTCGCCACCACCGGGGAAGAGGCACTCACAGCCACCACAGACCCCGTCTCGCAAACGATCGTCGGGATCATCATCGTCTCGGTCTTCGCCCTTCTGGCATTCGAGAAGGCTCATCGGGTCCTCATCGTCTTTACCGCCGTGGCCCTCCTCTGGGGCATTACCTACCTGACCCCATACCACCTAATCACCTTTCAGGGGTCCCAAGGCGCGCTTGATCTGAATGTCTTACTCCTGCTCGCCTCGATGATGGCGGTTGTTGGTGTACTCAAATCGACTGGGGTCTTTGGCTGGTCTGTCGGTCGTTTGGTGTCGCGGGCCCAGGGCAACCCCTTGGTCCTTCAGCGACTCGTCTTTTGGTTCACTGCCGCTGTGTCGGCTCTTGCCGACAATGTGACAACGGTCATTTTCATGACACCGATGGCGGTCGTCATGGCGAGGCAGGTGAAGGTGCGCCCGGAGTTCCTCCTCCTCCCCATGGTGCTGGCGTCGAACATTGGTGGCACGGCGACGTTGATTGGGGATCCTCCCAACATCCTGATCGGATCCGCCGCGAATATCAGCTTCCTCTCGTTCATCGTGAACCTGACAATCCCAGTCGTTTTCATGATGATAATCTTGGAGTGGTATACCACGCGGTATTACCGCAATGATCTCAAAGGCCCGGCGGTCCCACCAGGCGAAATCGAAGGACAGATCACCGATGTTCCCCTCCTTCGGTGGGCCTTGAGCATCTCCGGCCTCATCTTTGTTGGGTTCATCACCCACAGCATCACGGGCATGCCGGCCGCCGTCCCCGCGGCGATCGGCGCAGCGCTTCTTCTGTTGGTCCAGGATGTGCTCTACCTCCGACGATATCGCCCCTCTGCGAGCGAACGAAAACATGGCATGCTGGAGGTCATCGAGAAGGAGATCGAATGGCCGACACTCAGTTTTTTTGCCTTCCTCTTTATCGCCGTTGGGGCCGCCGTCGAGACCGGACTTATCGATACCCTCGCACAAGGGCTCGCCTCCACCATTCATGGGGGGAGTGATATGCTTGGCCTGACTGAGATGGGAACCCTCGCCCTCGGTGCACTGCTGATTCTCTGGGTGGCCGCGGTGGTCTCCGCCCTCATCGACAACATTCCATTCGTCGCCGTTAGTATTCCGATCGTTGCGCAACTGACAGGAGACTTGCAAGGCAACACCATCGTGCTCTGGTGGGCACTCTCCCTCGGTGCCTGCTTGGGAGGGAATGGATCCCCCATTGGCGCCTCGGCCAATGTGACCGTGCTGGGGCTTGCAGAACGCGATGGGATAAAGATCACCTTTGCCGATTTTCTTCGGTACGGAGTCCCGATGACGTTCATCACCCTGCTGGTCTCCACCGTTTTCATTCTCATGTTTATCTATGCCGGACCCAACCCAACCCACTTGATCGGGGGCATCGGCCTGGCCGCCAGCTTCCTCATCAGGGGATTCTTCAGGGCCCGCCATCGAAAGGCGGCCATGGCGACACCTTGACCCCAGTCGTTGTGCCCCACAAGCGTGCAACTCCTGGCACAACAACACTCTCCAGTATAGCCACCCCCTCTTGGGGCGGTATAGGATTTGCTTTCAAGGAATCCAGGATTGCCATGTGGAGAGGGGAAATCGATGCGAATACAGCATCTGTTGGGGTTAGCCTTTGTCGGCGTCAGTCTCATCGCCATCAATGGTCGATCGGCGAGCCCTCCGGTTGAGCCTCCGGTTCAGATCGGCTTGGGCGATGGGAATACCGGCGGGTGGTTTGCCACCGCAAAACCGTTCTGCAACGCTTTGGAAGTCGATGTGCACCTCCGCCAGGCGCCTCCGCCGGCCACAGACAATGGTACCGCGTACGGTATCGCCTGTAGGGCCATTGCCGGGCAGATCTCGATGGCCCGAACCCAGATCCAGCAGCTCACCGTTTCGGCCCAGGGACATGCCGCCCAGGTGCTCTTCCAGGTCGGTCACCCGATTGCCGACGCCGGTGATGACCGCGCAGCGGGTCCGATCATGGAACTCGTTTTGGAATTCTGGCCGAATAACTACATGGCGATGTATCACGCCGGCATGTCGGCCTATGCGACGAACCGAAGTGCAGCGGCGGAACGGTATCTCTCGGACTTTCTCGTCGCCTATCCGTCCGGTGATGGGTGGAGGGCCGAGGCCGTTCGGGTCCTCGATATAATCGAGGACCCGTGAGGAACCAGTGCGCGACGGGACCCACGGTCTTCCCTCCGGGGTCCCGGATCGGAAAACGATACGAAGTGCTACGCGAAGTTGGCCGTAGGGCATACTCCACTGTGTATGCTGCTCAAGAACATCGGACCGGCCAGGTCGTCGCCCTGAAAGTCCTGACCCCCCCACCAAACATCGCACCTATGGCCCGTGAGCGCCTTCGCCGAGAAGCCGCACTCACCAAACGCATTCAACACCCTGGCATCGTCCCGGTCCGCGCCTATCTCGAAGAGAATGGGATCTCGATTGTTGTTCTGGAGTATGTCCCGGGGCAGGACTTGGCTGAGCGAATTCGCGCCCGTGGTCCACTCGGCACCGTGGAGGTGGTCCATCTTGGGATCGAGCTTGCCAGCGCCCTTGGAGCAGCCCACGCGGTTGGAATCGTTCATCGAGACCTGGCGCCAGAGCATATCCTGATCGATCAAGTCATGGGGCCACGGATAACCGATTTCGGTTTTGCGCGACACGATGAAAAGGGAGCCGTGACCGACCAGGGCGATGTGGTAGGAACCCTGGTTTACTCCGCGCCGGAGTTACTCGCTGGCGAACGCGGGGATGCCCGATCCGATGTCTACTCGCTCGGCCTGACACTCTACACCACCCTCATCGGAGAACTCCCACAACGTTTCGCCTCGCGTTTACCACCTCCTCCTGTGCCCGAAGGATTTCATCCTAGGAGAAGCGCGGGTGGGAGTCATGTACCAGCATGGCTAGACGACGCAATCGCCCGGGCAACAGCGGCCGATCCGGCGGATCGATACCGCACGATGGAGGACCTTGCCCACGCTCTTCGCCTCCACCAAGTGGAGGCTCCGGCCGAGGACCGTGCCCCCAAACGAGGGCCCGACGACTGTCTGGTGTGTGGAGAGCCAAGTTGCCTCGGCCTCCCAATTTGCGATACTTGCGGAGCGTTGGGAGAACGGAATGCAGATACGCTTCTCCTGGTGTCGAATGGGACCCGTCGTGCAGGAGATCCGCACCCCCTACATTCGGCCGGAGACCTCACCGGCCACCGCGTGGCCCCGGCCCTGCTTCGGAAAGCTCTACATGGCCAACGCACTCTGGCCCAGATCCCCAGCCTTTCCTCGCCTCGAGTCTTGGATCACCTCAAACGGTTTGGGCTCCAGGGGCGTCTCGTTCCGGTAACACACGCGTGGCAGGCACTGCCGCTTTCGATGGGGGCCGTCTTACTGGCCGTTGTACTGAGCGGAATCGTCGCCGGCCTCGTCGCCGACCAACGGTTTCTTTGGGCAACACCCCTCGTGGCCACGCTCTTGGCCTGGTCCGCCATTCGGGCCCTCCGGACACCACTCCTACGGCCCCGTCGCCTTGACCACCCACTCGATCCGGCGATCGAGGCAGTGGCAGCGGGCGCCCTTCTCCGGCTTGCACCGGGCCCTGCCCAAAGACTTCTCGCAGATATTCTCCGCCTCGCACGGCGGGCGGTGGCTGAGGACGATGCTCCGTTGGAGCACATCTACGCTCTGGTGACGTCGTCGTCGGAGGCGGCACAGGATCTGGAGGTTCTTGACGACAATCTTGACCGATTCGATCGCCAGCGACGCGAGATGCCAGCGCTCCCACCCGATTGGTGGGAAAGCGCGACGGGCACCGAAACCACGCGGGATCGTCTCGCCCAGCAACTTCTTGAGGCCGCCGCAGTGTTGAGTCGGTATCAGAGCTTTTCAGTTGAGACGTTAAGTGGGGCGGCCGCCAACCTCGAGGCCGCCCTCACCGAGGCGAAGGTCGCCCTCGCCTGACCTGTGCCCAGGCCTTCGATCGGCTACCGAGGCGCCCGCGGCGACGTACATCCCTGACGAGTACGCGAATCACTGATCTGAGTGATCTTCCAACCGGTAGCTAGTTTGGAAAGCTGGAACGCGTCGAATCCGCAGTGACTAAATGTCCCATCGATCAGGATATCGTACGCTGCCCATAGGGTGGCCATAGAGCCATCAATGCGAACCTCGGGTTCGAAGATCTTCTCATCGAACACCTCCTGACCGGTGGTGACTCGCTGGATGAAGTCCCCCAGAGACAGGGCCCGGGCCTCTCCCTGCGGCGTCACCAAGATGAGTCGGGCGAGGGGGTCGACGGTGCCTCGTATCATGGTCGAGTCTTTGGTACGCATACCGGTAAAGAACTGCTCGACGACGGCGACAACCTCAGCACCGTCAGCCTGCGCGAGGATCGGCGCCGGGTGATTGAGGTGCCAGCCGCAGAGGATCCCAATGACTAGCAACGATCTTTGCATACGTTCTCCTTGAGCATGAGCATGCCTTTGGGGCGTTGGGTCACCCGACGAAGAATGGCACGATAGAAGATACCCTACGTAGCTTACGGAATGCGCGTTTCGAGCACCTCCACCATGGCACCTCTTCAATCCGCCACCCGTGCGGTTTGGCGTGATTCTCAGGAGACGCCACTGGCGCCGCTGTTAGGGAACGTGGAGGCGGATGTGTGTGTGATCGGGTTGGGGCACTCGGGTCTCAGCGCGATTCAAGCAGCCTTAGAGTTGGGACAGACCGTTGTGGGACTCGACGCCATAGGGGTCGGTGCGGGTGCCGCCGGACAGAACGGCGGGTTTCTTCTCGCTGGGCTACCGGCCTTCTACCACAACGCCCAGTCAAGTCATGGGCGCGAGGTCGCGTTGGCGTGGTACCGCGCCACACTCGATACGCTCGATGCCGTTGCGGCCGCCACACCGGGAGTCTCCCGCCAAGGCTCACTTCGAATCGCTTCCTCGGCTGTGGAGCTTGAGGACTGCGCAGCACAGTACGACTGCATGCGTCAGGATGCGCAGTCTGTCGATCGGTACGACGGCCCTGAGGGCCGGGGGCTCCTCTTCCCCGAGGACGGCGCATGCAATCCTCTCTTGCGATGCCAGCATCTTGCCCGACAAGTCGTAGGAAGTGGAGCGCGACTCTACGGCAATGCGAAGGCGGTAGAGGTTGCTGCAAACATTGTCACGACCGAGACAGCGCGCGTTACCGCTAAGCATGTCCTCATCACCATTGATGGCAAACTGGAGACACTATGTCCTGAACTCGGGACCTCGGTTCGGACGGCACGCTTGCAGATGCTCTCGACCTCCCCACTCTCAACTGCACGCTTTCCGCGTCCAGTCTACGCCCGATACGGTTACGAATACATCCATCAACTTTCCGATCGCTGTCTAGCGTTAGGAGGTTTTCGTGATCGCGGTGGCGCCGCCGAATGGACGACTGAGGAATGTCCGACCGACGCCGTGCAACACGCACTCGAGTTGTACCTCCGAGAGACGCTCCACGTCCACGAACCGATTCGGCATCGCTGGGGGGCCAGTGTGGGATACTCTACCAGTGGACTCCCCATCACCGGGATGCTTGCTTCCGGAGTGTGGGTTACGGGTGGCTACTCGGGAACTGGCAACTTGATTGGCACGATTTGTGGTCGGGCCCTCGCCCGGCGCGCGGTCGGTCGGGATTCTCTCCTCGACCACTTGGCAGTCCAGTCGCCCTCAGAGGTACTCCCACCGTCCAGTCAGGAGCACGAATCCGGCGAGGAGGGCGTTGGTAACGGCATGGGCGATCATCAGGTCCCCGAGTGACTTGGTGCGCCACATCCACCAGTTGTAGATCAAACCGGCAACCAAACCGACGTCCCAAAAGGACCCATGTTCAGCGGCAAACAGCACTGCCGTCGCCATGAAAGCCCACGGGGTGAAGTGACCGAGCGGGACCGACTCTACCCCCGGATCGATCACCCAGCGCGGGAGCCAACCGCGCCAGAAGAACTCTTCCACGATCGGCACGATCACAACGGCCCGCAGCAATCGGAGCCCCACCAGAAGAGGGTCCCCACGGTGCGATTCGGGAACCGACGAGGCAACCCTTCCCACAACGTCATTTTGGAAGAGCCCGCTCGCTCGATAATCCGACCACAACAGATCGGGAAGTACCCACACCCCAAACACCACGACCCCAACCCCAATGCTCGCAAGCCAGGATGGCGCTGAGTAGGGGAGCGCGCGGCGAGAAACGAGGACGATCACCGCGACCACGATCCCTAAGCGAACGAGGGAATCCCACGGTTCCACCAACCCGAGCGGAGGTCGCCAAATGAACGCCGCCAAGAAGGTGATGAACGGCAATACAAGGGGCGCCGCTCGTCCCAGCCAGCTACGCACAGCACCTCCTCAGAGAGAGCAGATGCTCGAATGCATGAGGCGAGGGTCTACCTGCCATCAGGGGGCACGATAGATTGTGCCATCCCGCATAACCAATCGTACGCGATACAACGCTGACAGATCGAGAAGGGGATTGCCTTCGACCGCGATCAGGTCGGCGATCGCTCCCGATCGAACCACCCCGAGTCGGCGCTCTTGGTGAAGCAGGCGGGCATTGACCGATGTCGCAGCCCGGAGAACATCAATCGTCGGGGCACCATACTCTGCCATCAGCTGCAGTTCACGAGCGTTGTCCCCATGGCGAAACACGCCAACATCACTCCCGGCACAGAGGGTCACACCCGCCTCCATCGCCAACCGGAGGCTCTGCCGCTTGGCCTGTATCCGATCCGGTTCAGGGTCTTCTCCCTTGTGCCACCCCTGGTACTGGGCGATAGCATCTCCAGCGGCGATCGTGGGACACAACGCCACCCCCCGTACGGCCATGAGGCGAAAGACCTCAGCGGTTCCACCGTCCCCATGCTCAATCGTCTCGACCCCTGCGAGTACCGCCCGGCGCATCCCTTCCGCCGTCGCGGCGTGGGCCACGACCGGCCGCCCGGAGGAGCGCGCCGTCTCAACAATGAGCCGTAACTCCTCAAGACTAAACGTGGGCATCGCCTCTCCGTGCGGACCCCATCGGTAGTCGGCATATACCTTGACCCAATCGGCACCACGCCCAATCTGGTCGCGAACCACGCGTACGAGATCGCCTGCGTCGGCGGCCTCCGCCCCCAGGGGGACCGGAACACTGGTGACCAGTCCTTTGGGACCGTATGCCCCGGTGGCGACGATGGCTCGTGTCGCCACAAACATCCGGGGTCCCTTGATAATGCCTTGGGCGATGGCCTGCTTCAGCCCCACATCGGCATAACCTGCGCCCTCGCTTCCGAGGTCTCGAACGGTCGTAAACCCTGCCATCAATGTTTCTTCTGCATGGACTGTCGCTCGGGCCACGCGAAGGGCCTCTGATTCCCGAAGAACCTGATCGTCCCAGGAGGTTTCATCGTAAGGGTGAAGCAGCAAATGGCTATGATTCTCAATCAACCCCGGCATCAGGGTGAGGCCTGGAAGGTCGTGCACCCTCGCACCAGCCGGCACCAAGACCGAACTGGCCGGTCCGGCTGCAACAATCGTCGCTCCATCGATGACTACGACCCATCCCCGGTGGAGATCAGGAGATTCTCCGTCAAACACCAGACCGGGACGCAGGACCAGCGGGACGGGGGCCTGGGCGAATCCCGGTACTGAAACGAAGGCGACGGATAACACACCCAGGAAGATCGGTGGAACAGACCATCGGGACATACATTGCTCCTTGCGATTCTCGGGCATCAAGTTGCGCTCATCCCTCTGGGCATCATAATTCGTAGAGACCGATCTTGGAGAGTTCCATGCGTACGCATTCCCTTTGGTGTTTCCTTCTCCTGCTTTCGTGCGGCATCGGGTGTACGGCACCTGGGAACGGGCTCACGCGAATCCGGAGTGACTCCCTCGCGGTGATGCAGACCCGCCTTGCCCAGGCCGAGTCGATCGCTGTCGTCAAGGATAGCCTGGTACGGGATCTCGCCGAGGCAACCCAACTGATCCTCGCCATTGGGAGTGAAATCGCCTCCGTCCAACAGCCGCGAGATATTGTCGGGCCTCGACTTGCGGGCACCGAAGGGGCCCAGGTGGACGATCGGGTCGCCCTCATCGGCCAAGTTCGGAACCTGACAACGCGGGTCCGCCGGAGTGAGGCACGATTGAGTGCGACGCGGCGACGGCTGGCAACCCTCACAGCTCGGGCCGACAGTACCCAATTCGCGCTCACGGCCTACGCACAAAGTCTCGCCGACTTGACCGCAATCGTGGAGAGCCAAAAGGTGTCGCTCGCAACATTGACGGGACAGATCGACACACTGTCCGCTCGCAACGCCGAACTCACCGGTGCCAACGAAGCGCTGGCCGACACATTGGAGGCCACCACACTCCGTGAGAATACCGTCTACGTGGTCGCTGGAACACGGAAGGAGTTACTGTCACGGGGGATCATCGTCGAGGAAGGAGGCACTCGCTTCCTCATCTTTACCCGGACCGGCGAAACCCTCCGTCCGGCCAAGACATTGGATCCCGCAGATTTTGACATGCTCGACTTGCGGACGACAACCGACATCCCCCTCCCGCGATCGGACAAAGACTACCAGATCGTGAGCGGCCAAGATGTGGCACATCTCGATCCCACTTCGCTGGTTGACGGTAAGATCCGCGGATCGCTACGGATCTGGGATCCACAAAGATTCTGGGCACCGTCTCACTTTCTGATTCTTGTGGAGCGATAGCGGGTCGTGGAATTGCTCGTGGTACGTCATGCCATTGCCGAGGATCGCGAGCGCTACGCCCGGTCCGGAGGCGCACCCGATAGCAACCGACCGCTGACCCCACGTGGACGCCAACGGATGCGATCTGCCGCACGCGGACTTACCCGTATCATGGACGGAATCGACCTACTGATCACGAGTCCGTACAGCCGCGCCCGGGAGACGGCGGATATCTTGGCGCGCGCTTTTACTCCACGGTCTCCAGAGCCGATGCTGAGTGACCTGTTGGTACCGGACGCAGAGGAAGACGCCCTCTACCAATGGCTCATACGTGAGCATCCGATCCGTCGCATCGCACTCGTCGGGCACGAGCCCCATGTCAGCCGATTCGTGACCTGGTTGTTGACCGGCCGCACGACAGATTCGATCTTCCGATTCAAGAAGGGAGCCATCGCGTCACTCGATATCGACCCAGGTCTCCCAGCCGGTTACGCCGTCCTGCGTTGGTACCTTACGCCCCGACAGCTCCGATCCCTCGATACGCAATAGGGCCGGCATCTGGATGCCGACCCCATTCCGAAGACTGACCTCCGAACCTAGAACGTATAGGAAAATTTGCTGACGACGAGTCGCCCGATTTCGGGGACTCCCACAAAGGTTCGGTATCCGCGGTCGAAGAGATTCTGAGCATTCACCGAGATCATCGCCTTACTCTGGGCAAACCGATACGCCACCTGAGCATCGGTCACCACGTAGCCCCCGGTCTCTCCCACATACACACCAGAATTCACCGGGAATCCGGCCACGCCTCGCACCCGTGCCTCCGCCGACCATCCGGTGCGAGTGTTCCGAAACCGGGCGGTAAAGGATCCTTTGTTCTTCGCGGCGTTGAGTGCGATATCAGAGACTCCTCCGACCTCGTCCTTGGAGAAAAAGTCATCGCTGACCAGGCTATAGGACCCTGCCAACGAGAACTTGTCATCGAGTGCGACTTCGGCGGCGAAATCCGCTCCGTACACATCGACATCACCGAAATTGCGATAGGTCAGCATGATATCTGGTGCATTGTTGAGGGGGCCGTCTGGGACGATCGTGCCGAGTGGAACGCCGGTCGTCGCAGCGCTGGGAGCATTAGACAGACCGGCCATCGCTGTGCCGATGGCAGTCGCGCCGGCCGGGCCAAGGAACGGCGTGAGATACGCGATGGTCTGATCGCGATCGAGAAAGACGTTTGGGGTCTCCACGATGAGTGGTCCAACAAAGTTCTCCTTGCGTTGCCACCATCCGTCGATCGCAATTCGCGCCCGACCACCCAGAATCGCCTTGTATCCAATCTCCAGACTGTTCGTAATCGTCGACTCGATCGGGATGACATCCCGTACGTCGGTTGGGGCGACATCGGCAAAGGTACCTGACGTGGGGTTGAGAACTCGCAACTGGGTACCCACTTGGGCTGTCGTAGGAGCTGGAAGGCTCATGAGAGGCCCACACGCCGGTCCGATGGAGGGGCAGACCGCACCGACGGCGACCGCCCAGAGTGACGCAGCATTCGCTGGAAGCACACCCGATCCAGGAACAAACGGCGTCCGCATGCAAAGGCCGTCGACCCCGGTCGTCCCACACGCGCCACGGAACTGGAATCCGTTTTGTGCGCCAAGGGCGCGGACGGAGTAGGGCCCGGCCTGCCCAGCGACGATGTCGAGGAAGAGGTTGTTGTTGGACGGTGTGGAGAAGGCACGGTTATAGGTAAACCGGATATTCTGTTCTTCGGTCGGTTTGAACACGATCGCCGCCCGGGGAGAGAACACCGCATCACTCAAGCGACTGTGCTTGTCGACCCGTAGCGCCGCGACCACATCCACCTTCGGTGACAGTCGGGTCACCGAATGAAGGTACCCACCAATCTCCTTGATGTCGTCGTCGTCTTCGTTCCGTCCATTGATGCTCCCACCGGTGCGCGCGTCGGTAAAGATGTAGTCTGCGCCGTAGAGGAAGGTCTGGTTCCGCCCGATATCGAACCCGTGCTGGAACTGCGCCGACCACAGACGTGACTTATCGACAATCGGATTGTTCGTCCGCAGGAGGAAAGTGTCACCGGCGTCGCTGGTGTTTACGAAGGCTTGGAAGAAGAGCCGCTTGTGGGTCAAACTGGTGGAGAAGCTCTGATACCTCCAGCCGTCGACCTGCCCTGCCCCAAGCCCCGTGAGGTCGATCAGCTCAGCCCCTTCGGTAAAGGAGTAGCTTCCGGTAATGGATGTACTGGCATCAGGACGAACATCCAATCGGGCCTGACCACCAAACCTCTCAACATTAAAGTTCCGGCCTGGTGAGGTTGGCTCCGCCGGGTCGATAAATTTCCAATCGTTCCCGGTCAATCGCTCACCGGTGATCTTATAGGCAACCTTGTCGCTCAACCTCTTGGCGTGGCGGAATCCTGTCCGGAAGAGATCCCGCTCGCCGCCCTCTACCGTGATCGTGGTCCCTTCGTAGGTAAAGGGCGATTTCGTAATGATATTGAGTACGCCATTGGCGCTGTTCGGTCCATAGAGCGCCGCCCCCGGTCCCAGAACTACCTCCACCCGCTCGATATCTTCGTTGGTGACCGGGAAGAAGGCGGGGATATTCACTCGGAGCGATGGGACGGATGCATACCGATTATCAGTGAGCGTCAGGAGCGCGCCGCTAAAGATGTTATTAAAGCCTCGTGTGACGATGTTCGACTGGAGAAGTCCTCCCTGTGAAATATCCACGCCGGGGACATCCTTCAGATGATCGGCCACCGTCAGTGCAGGTCGCTCGACAATCTCAGCACCGCTGATGACCGTAACCGATGCTGGTGCATCCAACACCTTCTCTGCGGTTCGAGAAGCCGTCGTCGTAATCTCTTCTATGATGTACGCCTCCTGCTGAAGCAAGAGGTCCACTGTAACGGTTCCACCGGCGGAGACCACGACACCCGCACGCTCCGCCAGGGTAAACCCGATACTTCCAGTCCGCACGGTATAGGTCCCAACCGCGATTCCAGTCAAGCGGTAGGTACCGTTCTCCCGGGTCGTCACCCGGGCGACCTCTACTCCATTCCCGCCAACCGCTGTGACCCACGCCAACTGGACAGGAACGCCAGATTGTGGGTTGGTGACCGTACCAACGATCGTGCCTGTTTGGCCGGCGAGCGGCCCGACCACGAGGAGGGACAACAGTCCACCGAGGAGCATGCGTGTACGCATGTGGCTTTGCCTCATTAGGAGTCAGTGGAGAACCGAAGAAGGACAGTGAACGTACATTCCTGCTTGTTGCAAAGTGCGATGTGAGGGGAAAGTGTCAAGTGATTTGGGGTAATTCCGACCAGTACTGTCGTCCTTCTGACGCTCGCTCCCGGTCCCCTTGAGGCGTATGGTGGATCCCCGCACTCCTTACTTCTCACCCAGGAGACGATTCCGGCGCGGCTGTTTGGTGGGCCATCGTTGCCGCTCGTCGCATCGGCATGCGGCGATGAGCGCCATGGCCTTATCGATCGAGTCGGTTGGCGTTAGAAGATCGATATCGGCCGCATTGATGGTTCCGTGTGGAACAAAGGTCTGTCGCAGCAACCGGAGTAAGGGCTCCCAATAGGAGGTCCCCATAAGGATCACCGGGAAAGCCTGGATCTTGCCGGTTTGCACCAACGTCAACGCTTCAAACATCTCATCCATCGTCCCAAATCCGCCCGGCAGAACCACAAAGGCCATGCTGTACTTGACCAACATCACCTTGCGGACGAAGAAGTAACGGAAGGTGACCCACCGATCCAGATAGGGATTTGGTTCCTGTTCCCTGGGCAGCGCAATATTGCAGCCGATCGACCGACCGCCGGCCTCTTGGGCGCCACGATTCGCTGCTTCCATGATGCCCGGGCCACCGCCGGTCATCACCGTGAGTCCATCCTTGGCAAGCCGCTGACCCAGGTCACGGGCGAGCTGATAGTGTGGGTTGTCTTCAGCGAACCGGGCCGACCCGAATACCGTCACGCAAGGCCCGACGAAATGCAGGCGCCGGAAACCCTTGATGAACTCGCCTGCAATGCGCAGAACCCGCAGCCCTTCCGAAAGCCGACCACGAGGGCCTCCGAGAAAGTGCTCCACCTCCGCATACCCTGGACCGGAGGGCCAGGATGGATGCGCGCAGTCTTCGCTTTCCGTTAGGCTCTTCCGTCGCGTACTGCTCTCCACTCGCCCCTCCAATGATTCCAGGAATCGGCCCATATCGGTACATTGCAGGATAGCCGTTCCTCAACATTACGGTGGATCGAGCCCAGACTCCATGGCCTACACGTACCTGTATCTCGTTGGAATACTCTCAGCCGGGATTTCCCCGGCCACCTCGCCCGGTCATACGGCCAGGTGGTCTGCGGTTGGGCACCGCCTCGTCGGGAGGATCGCCGACTCCCGATTGACTCCTACCGCCCGGGCACAGGTGACCGTGCTGCTCAACGCGCAGGGTCTGGCGGATGTCGCGGTTTGGGCTGATTCGATTCGGCCGAGCCAGCGGAGCACTGCTCCTTGGCACTATGTCAACATCCCCATCAACGCGTCTGGCTTTGACCGTGCCCGGGACTGTCCCGATCCCCCAGGCTGTATCATCTCAGCGATCGAACGATTCGAGCGCGTTCTTCGCGATCCAACGGCGCCAGACCGTGAACGGGCGCGAGCACTCCGGTTCTTGGTGCACTTTGTGGGCGATCTCCATCAACCATTGCACACCAGTGACGACCATGACCGCGGCGGAAACGATGTGCAG
>JAJCZW010000001.1 GCA_029262155.1 Gemmatimonadota bacterium | reverse complement strand
GGTCGACCTCATCGATTGCTCATCCGGTGGTGTCGTGTCGGGCGTACGCATCCCGATAGGGCCAGGGTATCAGCTCCCGCTCGCAGAGCGGATACGACGTGAAACCGGAGTGCCGACCGGTGGGGTCGGGTTGATCACGGTCCCGGAGCAGGCCGACCAAGTGATCCGTTTGGGGCAGGCCGATTTGGTGTTTATGGCTCGGGAGTCGCTTCGGGATCCGTACTGGCCACAGCGGGCGGCACGCACCCTCGGTGTGGAGTTTCCGCCCCCACCGCAATATGCTCGTGCCTATCCCCGTTGAACCCCTCGGGAAACGTCACCGGAGAAGTATCTTTCCCTGGCCAGATGCTTCTTGCAAATCGAGGCTGTTATGAACCATATGTCGAAGCTGCTCTTTCTTGCCGCCACGCTGTTCGTGCCCAATCTCGGCTGGACGCAGGCAAGGCCGAGCTTGACCGCTGCCGATTACGCTCGAGCGGAACAGCGTCTCCGACAGACGATGCAACCGGCCCTCACCGGGGTTGCCGGACGGGTGACATGGATCTCGGATACTCGATTCTGGTATCGCGTCAGCGTGCCGGGCGGGACGCATTACATCCAGGGTGATGCGGTGGATCGGACCCGGGTGGATGCATTCGACCACGACGCTATTGCGAGGGCCGTGACTCGCTTGGTCGATTCTACGGTAGCGCCTACGAACCTCACAGTGACCCGTATCGCGCCGGTCGGCGAGGATGATTCACTCGTGCTGTCAGTCGGTCGGCAGGAGATCGCCTGCCTCGTGCCGACGGGGACCTGCGCTCCCCTGGCGCATTCAAGCCTTCCTCCGAACAGTGTCCTCTCCCCCGACGGTCGTCTCGCGGCCTTTGTGCGAGACCACAACATCTGGGTTCGTGACGTCGGCAATGGTCAGAACCACCAGCTCACGACGGATGGCCAACCCGATTTCGGATACGCGACCAACAACGCCGGGTGGACACGTAGTGATCGTCCGGTGCTCTTGTGGTCACCTGATTCCAAGCGGATTGCGACGATCCAGCACGATGGCCGACAGGTCGGGATGATGTATCTCGTGAACACCGCAGTAGGGCATCCGTCGCTCGAAGCGTGGAAGTATCCCCTCCCGGGAGACAGCGCCATCTTTACCATTCATCGGGTGGTGATCGATGTCGATGCCCAGCATGTGGTGCGGCTCCAGATGCCACCGGATGCTCATCGATCGACCGTCTGCGATCACATCGTGTGTCGGGGTGTGTGGGCCGATGTTGCGTGGTATCCCGATGGGTCGCACTTGGCGTTTGTCTCCTCGACCAGAGACCATAGAGTGGCGACGCTCAGGGTGGCCGATGCCACCACCGGTGTAGTACGTGACGTCCTGGAGGAACGAGTGGCAACGCAGTATGAGTCGGGCTTCCGGCAGGCGAATTGGCGTGTGCTTCCGGCGTCGAACGAAGTCATTTGGTTCTCCGAGCGGGATGACTGGGGCAACCTCTACCTGTACGATCTCAGCACCGGCGCCCTCAAACACCAGATCACCCATGGTCCCGGACCGGTTCTGCAACTGCTGGGGGTGAACGAGACGACTCGGGCGCTGACCTTCCTCGGAGCCGGTCGGGAGCCCGGACGCGATCCGTACTTTCAACATCTCTACCGGATCGATTTCGATGGGACCGATCAGCGCATGCTCACACCGGAAGATGTCAACCACGCCGTCACGTTGTCACCCACGGGGGCGTTCTTTATCGACACGTGGTCGACGCCGGTGACCCCGCCCACCACACTCCTCCGAGATGCCCGGGGGAGGTTGGTACGCGGGCTGGAGACCTCGACCACAGATGGGCTCCGTGCCATCGGGTGGACCCCACCGATTCCGTTTACCACCAAGGCACGGGATGGGGTGACGGATCTGTACGGGCTGTTGTACCAGCCATCAAGTTTCGACTCGACGAAACAGTACCCGGTCATCAACTACGTCTATCCAGGCCCCCAGACCGGGAGTGTCGGATCCCGAAGCTTCTCCCCGGCGCGATCGGATAAACAAGCGATCGCCGAACTCGGGTTCGTCGTGGTGGAAGTCGACGCGATGGGGACTCCGATGCGGTCCAAATCGTTTCACGATGCCTACTACGGTGATATGGGGGACAACGGTCTCCCCGACCAGATTACCTCGATTCGGCAGTTGGGCGCTCAGCATGCCTGGATGGATCTTGACAAGGTCGGTATTTGGGGACACTCGGGCGGTGGGTTCGCCGCCGCGGATGGTGTGCTGCGATACCCTGACTTCTACAAGGTGGCTGTGGCTCAGGCCGGAAATCATGACAACCGTACCTATGAGGACGACTGGGGTGAACGATACCATGGGTTGTTGACCACGAATGCTGACGGCACCACCAACTACGATAGTCAGGCAAACCAACTCCTAGTCCAGAACCTGAAAGGGAAACTCCTCATTGCCCACGGCACGATCGACAACAATGTCCCACCCAACAACACCATGATGCTGGTTGACGCCCTCATCGCGGCCAACAAAGATTTCGATCTCATTATGATGACGAACCGTCGTCATGGTTTCGGCAATGAACCCTATATGATGCGGCGACGCTGGGACTACTTCGTGAGGTACCTCCTGGGGGCCGAACCACCGACCGGGTACGCGATCGGCAGCGTCCGGCCGCTTGTTCCATGAGGGAGACATTCCTACCGCGCCATGCGCCGGGGTTGTTTTGGTGAATGATCAGACGTCACACCGCGATTTCATCCGCGAGATGGTTGCAGCCGATGCGATCAGCCACCGCTTCGGCCGGCCCATTCGGACGAGGTTCCCGCCGGAACCCAACGGGTTTCTTCATATCGGCCATGCCAAGGCCATCTGCCTGAGCTTCGGGATTGCCAAGGAGTTTGGTGGAACCGTCCATCTTCGGTTCGACGATACGAACCCGTTTACGGAAGACGAGAAGTATGTTGAGGCGATTAGGACGGATGTGACCTGGCTTGGGTTTGCGTGGGATAAAGAACTCTACGCCAGCGATTATTTTGAGCAGCTGTATGCGTTCGCGGTGCGACTGGTTGAGGCGGGGAAGGCGTATATCGACAGCGAGTCCGAAGAAGAGATTCGGGCGCATCGCGGTACGGTGACAACGTCCGGTACGCCCAGCCGATACCGCGATCGGTCCGTCGAGGACAATCTCGACCTGCTTGCCGGCATGAAAGCGGGTGCGTTCGAAGACGGCGCCCATGTCCTCCGGGCCAAGATCGATTTGGCCCACCCCAACATGATCATGCGAGACCCGCCGTTGATGCGTATCCGTCACGCAACACACTATCGTCGCGGCGATGCTTGGTGTCTCTATCCACTCTACGACTATGCCCACTGCCTTTCGGATGCCATTGAGGAGATCACCCACTCCCTCTGCACCCTGGAGTTCAAGGACAATCGAGAGATTTACGATTGGCTCGTGCGTGAGGTTGGGTTCGAGCGTCCGCCCGAGCAGACGGAGTTCGCTCGGCTGAACCTGGAATACACGGTGCTAAGCAAACGCAAACTGCTCCGACTGGTCAACGAGGGTCATGTGGCAGGGTGGGACGATCCCCGGATGCCGACGCTCGCCGGCATCCGGCGGCGAGGGGTACCCCCGGAAGCGATTCGGAGTTTCTGCGACACGATCGGAGTGGCTCGGAAAGAAGCCACGGTGGAACTTGCCACCTATGAGTATACGGTTCGAAACGAACTCAACATGCGGGTGCCGCGTGTACTTTGTGTGGCCAACCCTCTGAAAGTGATATTGACCAACTATCCGGAGGGGCACGTAGAGGAGTTGGAGGCGCCCTCCTATCCACACGATGTTCCCCTGACGGGATCGCGGGCGATTCCCTTCTCCCGAGCGCTGTACATTGACCGTGCTGATTTCATGGAGGACCCGCCCAAGAAGTTCTATCGTCTCGCCCCCGGACGGGAGGTACGACTGCGTTACGGCTACCTGATCACCTGCACCGATGTCGTGAAGGATGCGTCAGGGGAGATCCTCGAATTGCACTGTACCTACGATCCTCTGACGCGAGGCGGGAATGCGCCCGATGGACGGAAGGTCAAGGGGACGATTCATTGGGTGGCGGCGACGGGTGCTGTCGACTGTGAGCTTCGTCTGTACGACCGGTTGTTCACCCAACCGAACCCAGACGATGTACCCGAAGGGCAGGATTTTTTGTCGGTACTCAATCCGGAGTCGCTGATCGTGGTGTCGGGGGCAAAGATCGAACCGAGTGTCGTTCGGGACCCCGCGGGGTCACAGTATCAGTTTGAGCGCATGGGATACTTCGTTGCCGACGTGCCGGACTCGACTCCAGATCACCTGGTGTTCAATCGCACAGTGTCGCTCCGCGATTCCTGGCAAAAGGAACGTGCCAAGGCCTCCAACGTATAGTTGGTCACGGAGGGTGGTTGGGTTCAACTCCGCGCGAGGTGGCTTTATCGAGAATGCTTGGGCCCTGAACAGGAGGATACCTGGCCGATCCGGTATCCCCCTGCCGGCCACGGGTCAACTCATACCAAAACAGAAGAAGAGGCCGTTCCCCCCTGTGCCCTGCAGGTTCTGCTGACCACATCCCCGAGACGGGTGCGCCGAGTTCCAGGAGGTGGCAAACTCACCGCCACCCTGGCGATCGTGATGGCCGACGCGGGCACTCCCATCAGCGGCGCTGCTGGTCCAGTTCGCACAAGTAGTGTCCCCATCTCCGGAGAACACCGTTCCATCTAATTGGGAGCCGGTCAGGATGTCGTGCATGTTGGGGCGGTCGCCGCGGCCGTTGACGGTGTCGCCTTTTTCAGTCAGGATCGTCGCTTTCGTGAGGTTGTTGTGGTCGCCGTGCAGGTCCTCGATATCCTTCGCGATCATCACTCCGGCGTGGTTGTACCACGGCCCCGTTCCGATGCGATCCCGCGCGTTGACTGCTGCACTCTGTTCCGTCCTGGTGGCACTAAGATATGCATGCCACGTAAGGCTGGTTGCCCCGACGGAGGCCGCCAGTTCGGTACAATGACGGTCGGCTCCTGCGAGTCCGCCAAGATTCGCTCCGTTGCCAGGTCCGTGGCTGGTGATGAAGAAGTTCATGGCGTTATCCTGGGCCATGAGGGTTGCAGGGGCCGCGAGGAGGGCTCCGGCAAGGCCAATAACGAGTCCGCGTAGCATGAGTGTACTCCTCAGGTGAGAATGATCATGAGTCCGATGGTGTGGGTGCATCGTGCATTCACCAGGCGATGCCATAATCTTCGCCGTGATGGCTTGAGCCTCCCCACATCGACCCGTGTGCACGATCAAAGAAGATCGCGTTGATTGGCCCGGAGGTGCGCTCCCGAAATTCCATCGTGTACCCCATGCGCCGAAGCATGGTTCGGGTCCACGAGGGTGTTTGTTCCTGCAGCAACAGACGTCCAGGGCGGGATTCGTGCGCACCAAAGGATGCTTTCAGCTGGAAACTGTTCATATTCGGAGCCTCCACCGCCTCTTGGACGGTCATGCCCCATTCGACCATGTTCAGGAAGAACTGCACCAAGTTTTGGTCCTGTGAGTCGCCGCCCTGGACCGCAAATGAGAGATAGGGTTTGCCATTCTTCAGTGCCATGCCGGGCGTGAGTGTGGCCCGGGGTCGCTTGCCAGGTTCCAGAACGTTGAACGGATTCTCCTTGGCGTCCAAGACGAAACTCTGCATCCGTTGGCTCATCCCCACACCGGTGTGACCGGCGATGGCCGCGGGGATCCACCCTCCGCTTGGGGTAATCGAAACCACCCAGCCGGCTTCGTCCGCGGTCTGAATCGACGTGGTGCCAGCGTAGAACGCCTCCTCAAAGTCGGCATCGCTCATCTGAGTGGGGCTGTCGCCATCGGCGATGCCCCGTCGCCGCAGGAGATCGGTGTAGGGGTTCGTCTTCCCCATCAGTGGGTAGGGGTCGCCCGGAGCGATGGTGGAGTCGTTGGCCTCCCAGTCGATCTGCCCAAAGCGCTGCTTGGCGTATTCCTTAGAGAGAAGCCCGGCTAACGGCTCTTCCGGGGCGAAGTATGGGTCGCCGTAGTAGAAATCCCGATCGGCGAACGCCAGACTCATGGCCTGGTAGAGCGTGTGAATATATCGAGGGGAGTTATAGCCCATCGATTGGAGGTCGGCGTTCTCAAGGATGTTGAGTGTCTGAAGCATCACTGGGCCCTGGACCCAGGAGGTGAGCTTGTATACCTCGATCCCCTTATACATCGTCATCACCGGTTCTTCGATGTGGACCTTCCAGTTGGCAAGATCCTCCATCGTATGCAACCCTCCCATCTCCCTCGACCCACGCACAAACTCCTCGGCGATATCTCCGGTGTAGAAGCGATTGTAGGCAGCGTAGATCGCCTCCTTTCGACTCTTGCCGTCCGCGAGCGCCCGTCGTTCGGTCTCGACGAGTTTGGTGAGGGTGGCGAGGAGTTCGGGTTGCTTGAAGATCTCACCCGGCTCCGGCGCCTCACGCGCCTCTCCAGGGTGGGTCAGGAAGATCGCTTTGCTCGATGGCCATTGTTTGATCTTGTCTTTGTTGCGTTCGATCGCATCAGCCGTCTGTGCCTCGATAGGATAGCCCGCTGCCATCTCCATCGCTGGGCCCAAGACTTCGGCCAAGCTCATCGAGCCGTATTCGGCGAGCATCACCATCAAGCCACCGGGTGTTCCCGGGGTGACCGCGGCAAGGGGTCCGAATTCCGGGGGGTAGTCCATGCCCCGAGAGCGGAAGAACTCTGGCGTCGCGCCGGTGGGGGCGACGCCCAGCGCGTTGATGCCGATCACCTTGCCGGTGTGTGGGTTGTAGATCAGCGCTTGGGTCTCGCCTCCCCAACTTAGGACATCCCACATTGTGGCCGTCGCTGCCAGCATCGTCGCAGCGGCATCCACCGCATTTCCCCCACGCTGGAAGGTGCCGGCGCCAGCGGTCGCCGCCAACGGTTTGCCGGTGATCGCGACCCAATGACGGCCGTGGAGTGGTGGTTTCGCTGTTTGTTGCCCCAAGGTCGAGGTCGGAAGGGCCACCGTCAATCCCAGGAACAGCGAGGATATAGTGATAGCGTGGGTGTTCAGCATGCTGTGCTCCTCGAAGACGGGGTGCTGTACGAGGGAAGGCTCAACAGAACATGGTGTCTGGATTGACACCGGGCAAGGTGAGCCGCTTTGGGATTGGTTAGGAGTGCGCAGGCCCGAGGTCGACTCTGATCGACCGCCACGCGCCTCTGCGAAAACGGAGGATGCTCAACCCGGCCCGAGTCATGTGGCCGAGCAGAATAGCGAGCCAGATGCGGGTGGGGGTTAATAGTCCCATCGCCTGGAGTACACCGCAGAGTCCCAGTGGGACCAG